>CANFNE010000004.1 GCA_947448105.1 Burkholderiales bacterium | reverse complement strand
GGCCAGTTGCTCAGCCACATCGACGTTTTCGCAACCGCCGTAATAGCGCTTGCCGGGATAGCCTTCGGCATATTTATTTGTCAGCTGGCTGCCTTGGGCAGCCATGACGGCGGGGGACGCGTAATTTTCGCTGGCGATCAGCTCAATGTGGTGTTCCTGGCGCGCGTTTTCGGCCACGATAGCCGCCCACAACTCGGGGTCGGTCTGCTCAACAAGAATGCTGCGGTCGTACATGGTGGGGTCCTGGGTAGTGGGTGGTCGGTAAGAGGCCGCCGGTGCAGCCTTGGCGCGGGGTGCTTGCCACTGAGACAAGCCGCCGCGCAGCGCACAATTCTAGTGCAGGCCCCCCAGCGCAGTAGTATCTGAAAAGCGCCTCCAAACGGTCGGATTACGCCTTGTCAGGGTGGGGGGTGCGCACTGCGGCCGTGGTGCTCGCAGGCACGGGTCGCCCGGCCAGCACGGCTTGCAAGCGCAGGTGCTCGGCCAGCACTTTGGCAGCATAGCCGCCGTCGTCTTCCATATTGGCCGCACCCACGTACAGCTTCAGCCCGAGTTCGAGTGAACCGGCGCGGGCAATGCATTCCTGCAAGACCTTCACACCCACGCGCATATTGGCCACCGGATCAAAGGCGGCCAGTTTGCCGCCAAAGCGCTCGTATTTGTCACCATGCACCTGGGTCATGACCTGCATCAGTCCCTGGGCGCCTACCGGGCTTTGGGCAAAGGGGTTGAAGCCTGACTCCACCGCCACTACCGCCAAAATCAGGGTCGGATCCAGTTTGTTGCGCGTACCGGTCTCGAAGGCTTCGGCCACCAGGGCGCCCAAGGGCTCAGGCGCAATGTTGTATTTCTTGGACAGCCAAAAAGCCAGTGCGGCTTGCGCTTTGGGCAGGTCTTTGGGGTTGACGGCGGTGACGCGGTCTGTGGCTTTGCCCGACACCAGGCCTGAGAGCGATTCCTGCCGCTCCTGCAGCCAGCCCATGAGCTGCAACTCGCCGGCCTGGCGCATGTCGGGCTGCGCGGTCAACATCAGGCCGCCAAACATGACGGCCAGCCCGAGCAGGGCAAAACCGTTGTGGGTGATCTGAAACAGCCCGTCGGCGATATCGCGGGCCACGGTGGCCAGGGATGCTTGGATACGTTTACCAGTGTTCATGTGTTTGTCCTTGAACGGTGGGCGCACTTGCCAGTCCATCGACGGGGCAAGGAGGTTTCCACCTTGGGGTACCGAACGGGCGGTGTGCCACGCTGGTTTTGCTTCAGGGCGCACCACCGAGGTGGGGCTCAATCCCTGGGAAGCTGGCAAAAACAGCGCCAACCGCGACTGTTTGTTGCCTTCGAAAAGGGATGCGGGAAATTTTAGGATTGCCTTATATTCACCGTCAATTATATAAAACAATTCCCTTATTCGCAAAAACAAAGAAATCACTGGCTGCAATTGAAAGGAATTTGTGGCATTCGCAGTGCTTTGGGGCACGCTTGGGGAAGAAATTTCGGTTTTTCACCCAATTCGCAGCGAAAATACGCCCCTGTCATTTTTGCTTCCCCCTCTATAAAAGGCTCCACGTGCCGACGACTCCCGCAAACAAAACTTCCGATCTGGCCCAGCTGGACAAAATCACTGGCGGCGCTTTTACCGCCGCCACCGCTGGCGAACGTGCCAGCCGCGTTCGGGAGTGGCTGCTCACCAACCCGGGCAACGAGGTTCTGGCCGAGGTGTTTCGGGAACTCAGCAGCCGCGACAAGGGTGCGGCCAAGCTGTTGCGCGAGCGGCTCGACGACGCCAAGCGCGCCAAGCTGCAAGAAGCCATGTCCGCCGAATGGGCGCTCAAGGCGCAAGCCCTGTTGGACCTCACCAAACTCAATATCGCCGACGCCATGGCGTGGCAGCGCGACGCGGCCAAAGCCGGCGCGCCCCTGAGCAAAGAGCCCCTGGCCAGCCTGAAAGTGCAAATCGCCGAGCGCGTGCGCCTGATTGAAGACCTGCAACACCAGGCCCAAGTGCAGCGTGAAGCCGCAGTGCTGCTGGCCCAGCGCATTGAGGTCATGTCCACCAAGCCCTGGCGCGAGGCGCAAGCGGTGTCGGAATCCTTGGGTGTGGATGTCGCCCAGTGGCAGGCGCAGGCCGCCCAGCTTGTGGCGCATGCCAGTTGGCCCAGCACCGACTTGAAATTCACCCCCATGCTCGAGGGCTCACGCGCCCAACTGGTGGTGGTGTGGGAAGCGTTTGAGCTCGCCCTACAGCAAACCCAGGCCGCAGCCCAGGACGCCAATGCGGCCTTGCCCGGCGTGGGGGTGTGGGCCGATGAGCTGCGCGCCGAGCGCACGGCAGCCCTGCCCGCGGTCAAACCGGCCAAAGCGCCCGTAGACCCGCAAGTACGCGAAGCCGCCAATGCCAAAGTGCGCGAAGTGCTGGCTCAGCTTGAAGTGCAAACCAGCGAAGGTCAGGGCAAAGCCAGCGCCGGGGCGGCCAGCGCCTTGCGCCAGGCGCTCAAGGAATTTGGCAAGGTAATCGACCACAAGCTCGACACCCAGGCCCACGCCGCATTGGCGGCTGCCGGCGAACTTGAAGGCTGGCAACGCTGGCGCGCCGACCAGTTGCGCGAAGAGTTGCTGATCAAGGCCGAAGGCCTGCTCAAACGCCCCGAAGGCCAGGCCATCGGTGGACGCAAGATGCAGGAAACCCTGCGCACCATGCGCGAGCAATGGAAACAAACCGACCAGGGCGGCGTGCCCAACCACGCCATGTGGAAGCGCTTTGATGAGGCCTGCAACGAGGCCCATAAAGTGGTCGAGGCCTGGCTGGAAAAGCTCAAGGCCGACGCGGTCGAGCACCGCAACCAGCGCCTGGCCTTGATTGCCGAACTCAACGCCTGGGCTGAAGAAAACCGCACCGCACGCGACGGTGACTGGAAAGGCTTTAGCCGCATCCTGCACCAGTTTGGCGACCGCTGGCGCGATGCAGGCCACCTCGGTGAAAAAGCCTTTGCCGAGCTGCAACCGCTGTGGAAGGCCGCCATTTCCGCTGCTGCCGCGCCGTTAGAAGCCTTGCAGGCCCAAAGCCTGGAATTGCGCCGCGCCATGATTGAAGAAGCCAAGGCGCTGGGCGAGGCGCCCCTGCTGCGCATTGATGCGGTGCGCGCGCTGCAGCAGCGCTGGCAGGCGCAGGCCCACCAGGTGCCGATTGACCGGCGCCAGGAACAAAAGCTCTGGGATGCTTTTCGCAAGCCCATTGATGACGCATTCAACCGCAAGACGCAAGAGCGCGAGAAGGCCGAAGCCTCGTTGGGCCAGCGTGACCGCGTGGTCATCGACGCCGCCAAGGCGCTGCAAGCGGCCAATGCCGGCGGCGATGCGCAGTTGATTCGCAGCGCGATTGCCGCTTTGGAAGCCGCGTTGCAAGGCCAGGCCCAAGCGCAAGCCCAGGTGACGGCGGCTGGCGCCCAAGAGGCGCAGGTGCAGGCGGTGGCTGATTCGGTGGCCCAAGCCGGTGCAGCTTCCGTAGACGCAGCGGCGCCCGAAACCGCTGCTGCCGAAGGCGCTGCGCCCGAAGGTTCCGCTGCGCAGGGCGCCAGCCCGGAGCAAGGTGACGAGGCCGAAGCGGCAGACGCGGCGCCAGCTACCAGCGACAGCGCGGAGACCCCACCCGCAGCCCCCGCAGCCGAGGTAATTGCACCCAAACCCGCGCCCAAGCGCGTGGTGGCCATGCGCGGTGATGACCGCCCTGGCATGAAGCGCGAAACCCCGGGCGCCGACGCAGGCCGGGGCGGCAAATTTGGCGACCGCAAAGACGCGGGGCGTGGCGGGCGCGATGCCCGCCCGGGCATGGACAGCCGTGCCCGCCCGGACTCCCGTGGTGACGCGCGGGGCGAAGGTCGCAGCTTTGGCGGTGATGCCCGTGGCGAACGCTTTGACCCACGCAACGCGCCACCCCGCCTGGGCGACGCCGCCTTCCGCGCCCAGCGCGAGGCCCTGGAAAGCGCCCAATTGGCGCTGCGCAAGCTCGCCGCCCAAGCCCATGGCGAGGCGCTCACGCAGCTTTTGACTGCATGGGAAAGCCGCGACAGCACCAAGTTGCCCAGCGTGCAAGAGCTCGGTAACCAGGTCAACGCCGCCACCCGCAGCGTGTGGACCAGCGCCCTGAGTGGCGCACTGCCAGCACACCGCACCGCGCCGCCCGAGGCTTTGCTGCGCTTGGAAATGGCTGCCGAGATTCCCACGCCGGCCGACCATCTGGGCGCGCGCCGCGCGCTGCAGCTGCAGTTGCTGACCCGACGCAACGATCCGGCGCCTGCCCAAACCTGGGGCCATGACGTGGCCATCGTGCTGTCCGCGCCCTTTGCGGCAGACGATGCGCGGCGCCTGCAAGGCAGCTTGAAGGCTTTGCTCAAGCGTTTATGAGGGCAGGGTGGCGCGCACCCGGGGTGCTTTCGTTGCTGCCCGCCTTGCTGGCCCCTCAGCGGGGAGGGCCTTCGCCTTTAAGGCGTGGCCTGCCCGGCAGCCAGCGTGAGTCGCTGCGGCGTGCTGCGGGCGGCATGCAGGCGCAGCACTTCAGCCCGTGGAGGATTGGCACCCAAGTCCCAGTCGCTCAACACCCAGCGCACATGCCCTTGGCCCAGATCGTGTTGGGCCGGTTGGTGGGTGTGGCCGTGGACCATGTGGTCGGCGCCCTGCGCGGCCAGCAGCGCCAGACAGGCGCCATGGTCAAGGTCAATCCACGGGGTTCGGGCTTGCGCGAGCTGCATTTTTTGTGCCTCGCTCTGGGCGCGCATGTGGCGCGCCAGCGCCTGGCGCATATCCAGTGGCTGGCTTAAAAAATCCGCTTGCCAGGCGGCACTGCGCACCTGGAGCCGAAAGGCCTGGTAGGGCTTGTCGGCCAGGCATTGTGCGTCTCCGTGGGCCAGCAGCCAGCGCGTCCCGCCTAGCTGCAGCACGCTGGGGTCTGGCAGCGCGCGCGCGCCACAGGCGGCCAGCAAACGTTCGCCCATCAGGAAGTCGCGGTTGCCGCACATGATGTACAGGTCGAGCCGCTCGCTGGCTTGGTGCAGCATGCGCGCTACCTGCGTTTCTATGCCTGTAGGAGATTGGAGCGCATCGTCGCCAACCCACACTTCAAACAGGTCACCCAAGATAAAGAGCGCCTGGGCTGGCGTGTGCGCCAGGTAGCGCTCCAAGGCGGCCAGCGTCTGTGGCTCGCTGGCCTGCAAATGCAGGTCAGAAATGAAGTCCACCGCGTGCCAATGTGCCGGGGCGGTGATCTCCATGGCGTTTGAGCCTGCCGCTTACAGGGCTACGGCCTTGGTCAGGACCACGTCTTCTTTGGGCACGTCGTCGTGAAAGCCCTTGCGCCCTGTGGCCACGGCTTTGATCTTGTCGACCACGTCCGTGCCGTCCACCACTTTGCCAAATACGGCATAGCCCCAGCCTTGGGACGACTGCGCCGTGTGGTTCAGAAAGTCGTTGTCGGCGATATTGATGAAAAACTGCGAGGTGGCCGAGTGCGGGTCGCTGGTGCGTGCCATGGCCACGGTGTACTTGTTGTTTTTCAGGCCGTTGGTGGCTTCGTTTTCAATGGGTTTGGCGGTTTTCTTTTGGCCCATGCCGGGTTCCATGCCCCCGCCTTGAACCATAAAGCCAGGAATGATGCGGTGAAAAATCGTGTTGTCGTAGTGGCCGCTGGCCACATAGCCCAGGAAATTTTCGACCGACTTGGGTGCTTTTTCTGCGTCGAGTTCGAGCGTGACGACGCCGAAATTGGCGATGTGGAGTTCTACTTTAGGTTGGGTCATATTATTTAATCAAGTTGGCTGTGTTGATGGAGATGGGGGTGAGAGGTACGTTTTGGAAGCCCCCGAGGCTTCCTGTCGGACTTTGGCGGATTTTGTCGATCACGTCCATGCCGCTGATCACTTTGCCGAACACGGCGTAGCCGTAGCCGTCGGGCTGGGGGGCGTTGAGGCTGGCGTTGTTGGCGACGTTGATGAAGAACTGCGATGTCGCCGAGTTCGGGTTACCGGTGCGCGCCATGGCGATGGTGCCCACGTCGTTTTTCAGGCCGTTGTTGGCTTCCAGCGGAATGGGCGCGCGGCTTGGTTTTTGCACCATGGCGGGCGTAAAGCCGCCGCCTTGGACCATAAAGCCGTCGATCACACGGTGAAAGATGGTGCCGTCATAGTGCTTGTCGGCCACGTAGCGCAAGAAGTTTTCTACCGTCTTGGGCGCTTTGTCGGCCTGCAGTTCCACCACAAAGTCGCCCTGGCTGGTCTGGAACTTGACCCGGCTTGCGGACTGCGATTGCGCAGGCATTGCAAAGCAGGCCGCCACTGCCAGCACCGTAGCGGCGCGCCAGGTCAAAGCCTGTGAGGCGAGGTACATCAAATCACTCCTTCAAAAAATATTTGCCAGTCTTTGGCAGTGCGCACCCAGTACTGGCGCTTGTGGATGCCGGTGCGCCTACCTTGCACCACTTCGCCAAAGGTGGTGACCATGGTCTCCGCCGAGTCGCTCCACTGCAGGTAGCTCAGGTCCTTGAGTTCGATGGTGTGGCCCTTGGTCTGCTTGAGCTCCGACCGGATCTGGGGGGTGTACTGTTCCAGGCTTTTGCCATAGCTGGCGAAATCAGGGGTGTAAAAGCCAAGCACCTTGTTCAGGTCGCCCGCCTCCTTGGCTTGCCGCCAGGCGTTGAGCGCGGATTCGAAGGGCCGCGCCTGGGCTTGCAACTGGGTCGGGGCTTGCCATACCAGTTGGGATGAAACTACCACGGGCGTCGCACCCACCGAGACCCGGCGGATCAAGGCCAGGATGTCGGGGTTGGACAGCACCAGGCAGCCGTCCGTGGAGCGTGGCGCGCGCGCAAACTGCTGGGGTGGCGTGCCATGCAACCAAATGCCGCCGCCGGATTTTCCGCGCTTGATGTCCAGGATATTGGGGTAGTTCAGCGGCATGGCGCCCGCGCCATAAAAATCATTGAGCACCTTGGTGTCGAGGTTGCTGGTGATGTAGTACACGCCCAAGGGCGTGCGCTGGTCCCCTTCCTGGCTCTTGATCGTGCCTGCCTTGCCCACAGAGACGTAGTAGTCCGCCGTCAGTTGCAGGCCTGCAGGCGTGTTAGTAAAAAGGTAGAGGCGGGAGCGACCCGCGTCAATGGCGATGGCAGTGCGTGTTTGGGCTGACAGCTTCAGGAACTGGCTGGGCACGGTTCCTTGCGGCGGGCGTTCCTTGAGCGCCATGACCCGGCGCTGTGATTCGTCCCGCAGTTCTGCAAGCGCGGCAGCACCCGCATTGCCAGATACCGGGGGCACGTCGCCCATGGACTTCAAGGTACGGGTGCGCGCCGCCAGCAAGTCACCGTACACCAGTTGCGCTAACTGGAAATGAGGCAGATCGTTAACCAGTTTTTCTGCCAGATCCAGCGCCCGGCGGGGCTCTCCCTGGGCCATCAGTTGGTAGACCTCGAGCAAGCGCTTTTCTGAAGACGCAGTCTCGCCTTGTACGGCGTTCTGAGGGGGTGACTTTTCGGCGTCGCGCGCATGCGCACCAGTGGCGCCGATGCAGGCTACCACCAGCAAGAGCGCAGCCCAGGGCGGCGCTCTTTTTGCCAGCTTATCCACCGACGGCCTCGCGCACGATTTTCCAGTTGTTGCCGGTCTTGACCCATTCCATCGTCTTGCGGCTGGAGATGGCAATGCCATTGGCCCGGTAGTCTTGGCGGAATTTGGCCGTGGCCTTGTTTCCGTTGACCACCACCTGCAGTCCTTCTAAGCGCACCGATATCTTGGCTTTGCCTTCAATGCGCGAGCGCCGCTCCGCTTCCCATGCACTGCGACTGGCGCCGCCTGCCGGGGAAAAGTCTTTGCCGTAGGCGTTGAAATAGGCTTTCAGGTCTTTGCTCGACCACGCCGCCACCCAGCCCTGCAATGCAGCTTCGACCTCGCGCGCGGCGGCATCGTTAGGCACTTTGACCGGCGCCGGTTCGGGGGGAGCTTTGGTTTGTGTAGCAGGTTCGCGGGCAGGTGCAGACGGCACAGACGGCACAGACGGTACAGGTGGGGGGACGGGTGTCACAGGCGCGGCGGGCGCCACGGTCACGATTTTGGCCTGACCCGGTCCTGCGAGTTGGCGCGACAAGGTGAGCTTGGGCGTAACGGCGGCGTTAGCGCCCTCGATCTGCAAGGCCTTGCTGTAAGCGGTGCTCGACAGCTTGGCGTACACATCGCCCAGGTTTTCATGGGCCGTGGCGTAGCTGGGATGGGTGCGCAGGGCCGCTTCAAACGCGGCACGGGCCTTGTCAATCTGGTTTTGGTCGGCGTAGAGCACGCCCAGGTTGTTGTAGGGCTCGGGCAGTTCAGGAAACTCTTCGGTGAGTCGGGTGAAGGTGCTGATCGCGTCAGCCGTTTTCCCCGCATCGCGCTGTGCCACACCCTTGAGCAAGCGCATTTGCGCGTCGCGCGGCTTGTTAGACAGAAAGCGGTCGGCCCGGGTCAGGGCTTCGGCAAATTTTCCGTCGCGTGTCAGTTGCGCAACATCGCTGTACTCATCGGCGTGTGCGCCAGCGGCCATCAGCGAAAGCACGGCGGCAAGCAGCACCATGGCATATGACAGTCGGGAGCGGAAAAACTTCATGGGGCAGGGCCAATTTTTTGTTGAAAGGGCAACAAAAGGCCCCCGATATACTGGGGAGGATTGTAGCGGAGGGGGCTGTTGCGGCCCGACGCGCGGCGCGGTTTATGCTTTGCCGCTGTCGCGCACCCGCGGGCGGGGCCCGCTTGTCCGCCTTGGTTTGGTTTGAGAGAGTTTCATGAGTTTGCGCATCCACAACACCCTGTCCCGCCAGTTAGACCTGTTCACCCCTCTTGAGGCGGGCCATGTGCGCATGTACGTTTGCGGCATGACGGTCTACGACGTCTGTCACCTCGGTCACGCCCGCTCCATGGTGGCTTTTGATGTGGTGCAGCGCTGGCTCAAGGCCAGTGGTTACCGGGTGACCTATGTGCGCAACGTCACTGACATTGACGACAAGATCATCCGCCGCGCCTTAGAAAACAAAGAGACCATCGCTGCGCTCACCGACCGCATGGTGGCGCTGCTGCACCGCGACGCCGATGCCCTGGGCGTGCAGCGCCCGGACCACGAACCGCGCGCCACCCGCTTTGTGCCGCACATGCTGGCGCTGATTGAACGCTTGGAGGAACGCGGCCTGGCCTACCGCGCGTCAAACCAAGACGTGAACTTTGCGGTGCGCAAGTTTGAGGGCTACGGCAAGCTTTCGGGCAAGTCGCTCGACGCATTGCGCGCGGGCGAACGTGTGGCGGTAGACGACGGCAAGCACGATCCGCTGGACTTTGTGCTGTGGAAGTCGGCCAAACCCACCGAGCCGGATGATGCCAAATGGCCCAGCAACTTTGGCCCCGGCCGGCCGGGCTGGCACATCGAATGCTCGGCCATGGCCTGCGACTTGTTAGGCGAGAGTTTTGACATCCACGGCGGCGGTGCAGACCTGCAGTTTCCGCACCATGAAAACGAAATTGCCCAGAGTGAAGGCGCGTTTGGCAAGCCTTTGGCGCGCTACTGGATGCACAACGGTTTTGTCACGCGGGACAACGAAAAAATGTCCAAAAGCCTGGGCAATTTTTTCACCATTGAAGACATCCTGGCCCGCTTTGACGCCGAGACCACGCGCTTTTTCATCGTGCGTTCGCACTACCGCAGCGCGCTGAACTACAGCGACGCGCACCTGGACGACGCCCGCACCGCGCTTAAACGGCTCTACACCACGCTGCAATTGGTGGCCCCTGCCGATGCGGCCATCGACTGGTCAGCGCCTTATGCGGTGCGCTTCAAGGCCGCCATGGACGAAGACTTTGGCACGCCCGAGGCCGTGGCCGTGTTGTTTGACTTGGCCAGTGAAGTGAACCGCACGCGCTCTGCGCAGCTGGCGGGATTGCTCAAAGCGCTGGGAGGTACGCTGGGTTTGCTGCAGGCTGATCCGCAGCAGTTTTTACAGACGGGCGCCACGCTGGACGAGGCGGCTATTGCCGCGCGCATTGAAGCGCGCAACGTCGCCAAGGCCGCCCGCGACTTTACGCAGGCCGACGCCATCCGCAAGGAATTGCAAGCCTTAGGCATCGTGCTCAAAGACTCGCCCCAAGGCACGACCTGGGAAGTGGCGCAGCCATGACCCGTGCCGCACCGGTGGTGGTCAAGCCCGATTTTTGGGACGAGGCCTGCAAGCACCTGATGAAAAAAGACCGGGTGATGAAGCGGCTGATCCCACAGTTCAAAGATGCCGCGCTGGAAAGCCGGGGCGACCCCTTTGTGACTTTGGCGCGCAGCATCGTAGGCCAGCAGATTTCGGTCAAAGCGGCGCAAACCGTCTGGGACCGCTTTGCACGTTTGCCCGCCGCCATGACGCCTGCCAACGTGCTGAGACTCAAGGTGGACGACATGCGCGCCGCAGGCCTGAGCGCGCGCAAGGTGGAGTATCTGGTTGATCTGGCGCTGCACTTTGACGACCAGCGATTGCATGTGGACGCCTGGACTGCGCTGGCCGACGAAGAAATCATCGGTGAACTCATCGCCATTCGGGGCATTGGCCGCTGGACTGCGGAGATGTTCCTGATCTTTCATCTGATGCGGCCCAACATCTTGCCGCTGGACGACGTGGGGCTGATCAACGGCATCAGCCGCAATTACTTTTCGGGTGAACTGGTCAGCCGCAGCGACGCGCGCGAGGTGGCCGCCGCCTGGGCGCCGTACTGCAGCGTGGCGACTTGGTATATTTGGCGCTCGCTGGACCCGGTTCCAGTCGCCTATTAGACGGGGCCTGGCGCCCTGGCTTCGAGGTAGAAACGCAAAAGGAGAGTGCATTTGGCAAAAAGAACATTTTTGGACTTCGAGGCGCCTGTGGCCGAGCTTGAAGGAAAAATCGAAGAACTGCGCTATGTGCAAAACGAATCGGCGGTGGACATTTCTGCCGAAATTGACCAGCTCAGCAAAAAAAGCCAGCAGCTGGTCAAAGACATCTACAGCAACCTCACCCCCTGGCAGATCACCAAGATCGCGCGCCACGCGGAGCGCCCCTACACGCTGGACTACATCAGCGAAATATTTACCCATTTTGTTGAGTTGCATGGCGACCGCCACTTTGCCGACGACCTGAGCATCGTGGGCGGCCTGGCCCGTTTCAATGGCGCGCCGTGCATGGTGCTGGGGCAGCAAAAGGGGCGCGACACCAAAGAACGCGGCTTGCGCAACTTTGGCATGAGCAAGCCCGAGGGCTACCGAAAGGCCCTGCGCCTGATGAAGCTGGCCGAAAAATTTGGACTGCCAGTTTTTACCTTTGTGGACACACCGGGTGCCTATCCGGGCATTGATGCCGAAGAGCGCGGCCAGTCCGAGGCCATTGGACGCAATATTTTCGAGATGGCGCAGCTCGAAGTACCCATCATCACCACCATTATTGGTGAAGGCGGCTCGGGCGGCGCGCTGGCTATTTCGGTGGCTGACCAGGTGGTGATGCTGCAATACGCCATTTACTCTGTCATCAGCCCTGAAGGCTGCGCCTCAATCCTCTGGAAAACCTCGGACAAGGCGCAAGAGGCGGCCGACGCACTGGGAATTACCGCCTTGCGGCTCAAGGCGCTGGGCCTGGTGGACAAGATCGTGAACGAGCCCGTGGGCGGCGCACACCGCGACTACAAGCAAGCAGCCGTCTTTTTGAAGCGCGCTCTGGGTGATGCTTACCGCCAGGTCAGCGATCTCAAGGTCAAAGAACTGGTCGATCGCCGCTATGACCGTCTGCAGAGCTACGGCCGCTTCACCGACACCAAGGCCAACGCCAAATAGTGGCTTTGATGCCATGACGGCGTCTTTTGACGCAGCCCTCCAGCGGTTTACGCCGCCTTTGCCTGTGGCTGTCGCATTGAGCGGCGGCGCCGATTCCACCGCACTTTTGATCGCCTGCGCGCAGCATTGGCCGGGCCAGGTGCTTGCGGTGCATGTGAACCATGGCTTGCAAGCGGCGGCCGCCACCTTTGAGGCGCACTGCGCGGCACTGTGCGCACGTCTGGCCGTGCCCTTGTCGGTGGAGCATGTTGACGCCCATGCCAAACCCGGACAAAGCCCTGAGGACGCCGCCCGCATTGCGCGCTACGCCGCGCTCGACCGCTTTGCAGCAGCGCAGCAGGCGTGCGGGAACCATGTGTCTGTGGCCCTGGCCCAGCATGCGGACGACCAGGCGGAAACCTTGCTGCTGGCGCTGGGGCGTGGTGCTGGTTTGGCTGGCTTAAGCGCCATGCCTGCGCGCTGGCTTCGCCATGGCGTGGAGTTTTACCGGCCCTTGCTGGCCGTGCCTGGCGCAGATATTCGCCAATGGCTGGCCGTGCACAAAGAAACGTTTGTAGAAGACCCAAGCAACTCCGACCAGGCGTTTTTGCGCAACCGCATTCGCGCCCGCTTGATGCCGGCTTTGCGCGAGGTGTTTCCGCATTTCGCCCAGACCCTGGCGCGCAGCGCCGCACACGCTGCGCAGGCCCAAAGTCTGCTTACTGAGTTGGCCGCAGCCGATTGGTTGCTCGTATGTGATGCGTCGGGTCTGTCGCCGCAAATCAAGAGCGTGCAGGCGCTGAGCGCCGCCCGCCAGGCCAATGTGCTGCGCTACTGGTTGGTCCATTACTGCGCCAGCCAGGCCAGCAGCGCACAACTCCAAGAGCTGATGGGACAAATTGCCGCCTGCACCACGCGCGGCCACCAGATTCAAATCAAGGTGGGCCACGGCTTTGTGCGGCGCAGCAAGGCGGTGTTGGCTTGGTACAATTTCGCGTATTAGCTCTCTCAAAATCCACATTCAATGGCACTAATTGTTCACAAGTACGGCGGCACCTCCATGGGTTCCACCGAGCGCATCCGCAACGTCGCCAAGCGGGTTGCCAAATGGGCCCGCGCCGGCCACCAGATGGTGGTTGTCCCCTCGGCCATGAGCGGCGAGACCAACCGTTTGCTAGGCCTGGCCAAAGAACTCGCCCCCGAAAAGCAAACCGCCGACTATGAGCGAGAGCTCGACATGCTGGCGTCCACCGGCGAGCAGGCTTCTAGCGCCTTGCTGGCCATTGCGCTGCAGGCCGAAGGTCTGCAATCGGTGAGCTACGCGGGCTGGCAAGTGCCCATTCGCACCGACAGCGCCCACACCAAAGCCCGCATCGAATCGATTGATGACACCAAGGTGCGCACCGACTTGGAGGCTGGCAAGGTGGTGATCGTGACCGGTTTTCAGGGGGTGGATCCCTTGGGCAATATCACGACCCTGGGGCGCGGCGGTTCCGACACTTCCGCGGTGGCCGTGGCTGCGGCCATGAAGGCGCAAGAGTGCCTGATTTACACCGACGTGGACGGCGTTTACACCACTGACCCGCGCGTGGTGCCGGAGGCGCGGCGCTTGCAGACCGTAAGTTTCGAAGAGATGCTGGAAATGGCCTCTATGGGCTCCAAAGTGCTGCAAATACGCTCGGTCGAATTTGCGGGCAAATACCGCGTGCCCTTGCGCGTGCTCAGCAGTTTTACCCCCTGGGACATTGACATCGCCGTCGAATCCCAGTCGGGCACATTGATTACTTTTGAGGAAGACGAACACATGGAACAAGCCGTCGTATCAGGCATTGCATTCAACCGCGACGAGGCCAAGATTTCGGTCCTGGGCGTGCCCGACCGCCCCGGTATCGCCTACCAAATTTTGGGCGCCATTGCCCAGGCCAATATCGACGTAGACGTCATCATCCAGAACCTGAGCAAAGACGGCAAGACCGACTTCAGCTTCACGGTAAACCGTGGCGACTTTGCCAAGGCCATGGACTTGTTGCGTGCCACCGTGCTGCCCAGCCTGGGCGCGCAAGACGTGGTGGGCGACACCAAGATCTGCAAGGTGTCCATCGTGGGCATCGGCATGCGCAGCCACGTGGGCATTGCCAGCAAAATGTTTGGCGTGCTGAGCGAAGAGGGCATCAACATCCAGATGATCTCAACGTCTGAGATCAAGACCTCGGTGGTAATCGACGAGAAGTACATGGAGCTTGCAGTGCGCGCGCTGCACAAAGCCTTTGATTTGGACCATGCCGCTGCGTAAAACGCCGCTTAAACCGTGAGATAATCCCTGCACTGGAAACGTGACCGAGTGGCCGAAGGTGCTCCCCTGCTAAGGGAGTATGGGGTGTAGAGCCTCATCGAGGGTTCGAATCCCTCCGTTTCCGCCAAGAACCTTTGTAAGTCGCAAGATTTACAAAGGTTTTTTGGTTTCTGGTGCCGGCACTTGCTGAGGTGTGGCGTCCAAGGCGGTCGGTCACGACCGCCTTTCTCATTTAGGTAAAAACGCCCGCCTTGTCTTCCATGCGCGCCGATACTTCTCCCAGGTGGTGCATGCTGTCGCCAAAGCTCATTTCCATCTGTGTGAGCTTCTTGAAGTAGTGGCTGACGATGTACTCGTTGGTCACGCCAATGCCGCCGTGCAGTTGCACCGCCTGCTGGCCAACAAAGCGCATGGACGCGCCGAGTTGGTACTTGGCGCGCGCCATGGCAGCGCGGCGCTCTGGCGCAGGGGCGTTGAGCTTGAGGCTGGCGTAATAGCTCATGGAGCGGGCCAGCTCCAACTGCATTTTCATGTCGGCGGCGCGGTGGCGCAGGGCCTGGAAGCTGCCAATCACCGCGCCAAACTGCTTACGCGTCATCAGGTATTCGGCGGTCACGGTCATGGCTTTGTCCATCACGCCCACGGCTTCGGCGCAGGTGGCGGCAATGCCGATGTCCACCGCGTGTTCCAAGGCGCTCAGGCCGTCCAAAGTCACCAGGCTTGCACTGGCGTGGTCGAAATGCACTTCGGCAGCGCGGCTGCCGTCTTGGGTGCCGTAACCACGGCAAGTCACGCCGCTGCTGGCGCGCTCGACCAAAAACAAGGCGATCTTGCCGCCGAGTTGGGCGCTCACCAAAAAGGCGTCGGCCTGGTCACCCGCAGCCACCAGGCTTTTTTGGCCCTGCAACTGGTAGCCACCGCCCACGGCAGTGGCCGTGGTTTTACAGACGTCGAGCGCATAGCGTGCGCCGCGTTCCTGGTAGGCCAGCACTGCCATCGCCTCGCCGCTGCTGATGCGGGGCAACCAAGCGGCTTTGGTGGTTGCGTCGGCGTAGTTGGCGACGACTGCGCCTGCGATCAGTGCCTGGCTGAGTGGTTCAAGGACGATGCCGCGCCCGAGCTCCTCCATCACCACCATGCCCTCGACCGGGCCCATGCCCAGGCCACCGTCGTCTTCGGGGATGTAGAGGCCGCACAAGCCGAGTTCGGCCAGCTCGTTCCAGGCGGCGCGGTCAAAGCCGCCGGCTTTTTCAGTGGCGCGGCGGCGGTCAAAGCTGTAGCCCTTGTCTACCCATTTGCGTACCGCGTCGCGCAGTTGTTCCTGGTCGTCAGAAAAATCGAAATCCATGGTCTTGTCCTTGATGTAGGTTTGCTGTCGGGGGCGCGAGGCGCTTAGCCCAGTACGAACTGCGAGACGATGTTGCGTTGCACTTCGTTGCTGCCGCCATAAATCGTGGTTTTGCGCATATTGAAATAGGTAGACGCCAGGGGCGCGCAGTGGGCGTGGCCCACCGAGTCACCTTGCCAACCGGCCTCCATGGCCTCGCGGATCAAGGGCAGGGCAAAGGGCCCTGCGGCGAGCATCATGAGTTCGCTGTAGCGCTGCTGAATTTCGCTGCCGCGAATCTTGAGCAAGCTGGCAATGTCCATGGTTTGCTTGCCTGCTTTTTCCCCGGCCAGCACGCGCAAGACCATCATTTCCAACGCCACCACATCGACTTCAAGTTTGGCGATTTCGTCACGGAAGCGGCTGTCGTCCAACACGCCTTCGGCCTTGGCAATACGCTTGAGGCGCTCGAGTTCGCGTTTGGCGCGGTTCACGTCGGCAATGTTGGTGCGCTCGTGGGCCAGCAGGTATTTGGCGTAGTTCCAGCCTTTGTTTTCTTCGCCAATCAGGTTGTTGGCGGGCACTTCCACGTTGTCAAAAAAGACTTCGTTCACTTCGGCTGTGCCGTCAAGCAAGACGATGGGGCGCACGGTGACGCCGGGGGACTTCATGTCGATCAGCAGAAAACTGATGCCGGTTTGGGGCTTGCCTTCGTTGCTGGTGCGCACCAGGCAAAAAATCCACTCGCCGTATTGGCCCAGGGTGGTCCAGGTTTTTTGGCCGTTAACGATGTATTTGTCGCCCACGCGTTCGGCTTTGGTTTTGACCGAGGCCAGGTCCGAGCCGGAGCCCGGTTCGCTGTAGCCCTGGCTCCACCAGACTTCGCCGCTGGCAATGCCGGGCAAAAAGCGCTGCTGCTGCTCGGCGTTGCCAAAGGCCATGATCACAGGCGCCACCATTACCGGGCCAAAGGGCACGACGCGTGGCGCGCCGGCCAGGGCGCATTCTTCTTCAAACAGGTGTTTTTCAATCGCGGTCCAGCCCGGGCCGCCAAAAGCGGTGGGCCAGGCGTGGCCCAGCCAGCCCTTTTTGCCCAAAATCTTGCCCCAGCGCTGCATGTCTTCGCGTGTCAAGTGGATCGCGTTATGCACTTTTTGGGAGATGTCGGCGGGCAGGTGCTCGTGGACCCAGCCACGAATTTCCTCGCGAAATTTTTGTTCTTCAGGGGTGAAAGCCAAATCCATAGCGGGCGCTCCAATTAGTCAATGCGGTTGAGGTCCAAGGTGAACTGCGCCGGTTTTAGCACGATCGTTCTTTTTTATTTGTCCGACGTGCGACATTTTTTCTTACGCCGCGGTTTTTCGGGGGGTAGAGGGCGCTTGCGATAATGCACTTCGTATGCAAACCAAGCCCCATCTTCAGTCCATCGTCATTCTCATTTCGGGCGGCGGCTCCAATATGGCGGCCATCGTGCGCGCCGCACAAAAAGAGGCTTGGGACACGCACTACGGCGCCCAAGTGGTGGCCGTCATCAGCAACAAGCCAGACGCCGGAGGGCTGCGCCTAGCGCGGGAACACGGCATCTCCACCGCTGTGCTGGAACACGGCGCCTACGGCTGCCGCGACGATTTTGACCAGGCCTTGGCTGCCGCGGTTGCGCGGTACGACCAGCCAAACCGCCCGGCCTTGGTGGTGTTGGCAGGTTTCATGCGGATATTGACGCCCGGCTTTGTGGCGCAGCACGCAGGACGGTTGCTCAATATCCACCCCTCGCTGCTCCCGGCATTTACGGGTTTGCACACGCACCAGCGCGCCATTGATGCGGGCTGCAAATACGCCGGCGCCACCGTGCACCAGGTCAGCGCGGAGCTCGATGCCGGTGCGATTTTGGAGCAGTCGGTGGTGCCCGTTATGCCCGGCGATACCGGGCAAACCCTGGCAGCGCGGGTGTTGGCGACCGAACACACCATCTACCCGCGCGCCATTCGCAATTGGCTGGCGGCGCAGGCGCGCGCTTAGATCGCCTTTGCTGCGCCTGGCGTCTGGGGCAGGGCGTCGACTCTCTGGAACCGGGGCTGCAGTGTGCCGCCCATATCAACGGTCTCATCAAACATGGCCGCCGGGCGCACCCACAGGCCTTGTTCGCCATACAGCGCACGGTACAAGGTCATGGGCTCCAGACTTTCGCTGTGGCGCACCGTGCCCTCGACCCGGTACATTCCGCCCTTGTAGTGGCGGTACAAACCGGGCGGCGTGCAGATCAAAGGGGGGAGGTTTTCTTCGCTCATGGGACAATGTTCCTCTATGCATCCAAAAGCTCTATTAGAAGCCTGCGCCGAGTTGGTCCGGCTCACCCTCAAGTTTGACCATCCCGCTGACGCGACTGTTTCCCGTTTTTTCCGTGAACACCGGGGCCTCGGCCCCCGCGAGCGCGCCACATTGGCCGAGACGGTCTACACCGTGTTGCGCAAAAAGCTGCTGTTTGACCACCTGGCGCCCTCGGGCAGCGGTCCCAAAGAGCGGCGCCTGGCGATTCTGGGCTTTTACGGTCCCGGCGACTTTTTACGCAGCGCACTGACCGAGCAAGAAACCAATTGGCTCGACGCCTGCGAAAAAGTCACTCCGGCCGATCTGATGGAGCGCCACCGCCACAACCTGCCCGAGTGGCTGGTGCAGCCGCTCAAGGACCAGTTGGGCGACGAGTTCTGGCCGCTGGTTGAGCAACTCAACCGCGGCGCCGGACTCGATTTGCGTGTGAACGACTTCAAAGCCAAGCGCGCCGATGTGCAAAAAGAGCTGGCCCGTGCCGGTATCAAGGCCGTCCCCACACCGTATTCGCCCTGGGGCCTGCGCATTGCGGGCAAACCCGCGCTCAACAAGAGCGAAGCCTTTTTGCGCGGCGACTTTGAAGTTCAAGACGAAGGATCGCAGTTGCTCGCGCTGCTGCTCGACGCCAAGCGCGGCGAAATGGTGGTGGACTTTTGCGCCGGCGCGGGCGGCAAGACATTGGCCATTGGTGCTTCGATGCGCAGCACCGGGCGCCTGTATGCGTTTGACACCTCAGCGCACCGACTCGATTCCTTTAAGCCACGCATGGCGCGCAGCGGCCTGTCCAATGTGCACCCGGCGGCCATTGCCCATGAGCGCGATGACCGCGTCAAGCGTTTGTCAGGAAAAATCGACCGGGTGCTGGTGGACGCACCGTGCACCGGCCTGGGCACGCTGCGGCGCAACCCGGACCTGAAGTGGCGCCAAAACCAGCAGGCGGTGGACGAGATGGCCGTCAAGCAGGCGGCGATTTTGCAAAGTGCCTCGCGGCTGCTCAAGCCGGGCGGGCGCTTGGTCTATGCCACGTGCAGTGTGTTGCCCCAGGAAAACGAGGCTATTGCCACCGCCTTTTCCGAGGCCAACCCCGATTTCGAACCCCTGGTGGCGGGGGAAGTGCTCGCTGGCTTGAAGGTGGCGGACGCGGCGGGCCTGTGTGCCGGGGGCGTGAGCGGTCAGCAGTATTTGCGTCTGTGGCCGCAGCGCCATGCCACGGACGGATTTTTTGCAGCCATTTGGCAAAAGAAGTAGCAAATTTCCCCGAAGTTGCAGCTTTTTACCCAAAAAACGCAAAATTTGATAGCCAAAACCCCGCCGTACTTTTACAATGCCGGGCACCAAGGTCTGCGCCCGTGCCATCAAGACTGGCCCCGCGCACTCCCATTACATTCAATATAAAGAGACACCCTACCTATGCTGATGCCTGATTCGGTTGTGTTCAACGCGGTTCTGGAGTGGTTGGCCCATGGCGCCCTGGCGTGGAGCTGGTGGCAAATTGTTTTGTTCACGCTGGGTGTGACGCACATCACCATGATCAGCGTCACGGTGTTTTTGCATCGCCACCAAGCGCACCGCTCGTTGGACCTGCACCCCATCGCTTCGCATTTTTTCCGGTTCTGGCTGTGGTTGACCACCGGTCAGGTGACCAAGGAATGGGCTTCTATCCACCGCAAGCACCACGCCAAGTGCGAGCAGGCTGACGATCCGCACAGCCCCCATGTGTACGGCATTCGTACCGTGCTGCTCCAAGGCGCCGAGTTGTACCGCGCCGAGTCAAAAAACAAGGAAACCATGGCCCGCTACGGCCACGGCACACCAGACGACTGGATGGAGCTCAACCTCTACACCCGGTTTTCCTGGCAAGGCGTAGGCCTGATGCTGGTGGTCAACCTGTTCTTGTTTGGCGCGGCTGGCTTGTCGGTCTGGGCGGTGCAAATGGCGTGGACGCCCATCATGGCCGCGGGCATCATCAACGGTGCAGCGCACTTTTGGGGCTATCGCAATTTTGAGGCACCTGACGCCAGCACCAATATTTCGCCCTGGGGCATCTTGATTGCCGGTGAAGAGTTGCACAACAACCACCACACCTATCCCACATCGGCCAAGCTGTCTGTCAAGCCTTACGAGTTTGACATTGGCTGGATGTACATCAGCCTGATGCAGATGGTGGGCTTGGCACACGTGAAAAAGACGCCACCCAAGGCCGCCTATGGCGATATCCGCCCCGTGGCAGACGAAAAAACCCTGGAAGCCTTGATCGCCAACCGCTACGAGATCATGGCCGGCTACGCCAAGCAAATGCAGTTGACGGTCAATAGCGAAATTGCCGCGATGAAGGCGCGCAGCGCCGACTCCGCCGTGATTAAGGCCGCCAAGCAATGGGCGCACCGCGATGCGGAAAAAGTACCGGCCTCTGTCATCCCCGAACTGGCGATGGCCCGTGTGGCATCTCCGGTGCTGGATAAACTGGTCACCATGCGCGAAGAGTTGCGCCAGTTGTGGCTCAACACCGCGGTGTCGCGCGAGCAATTGACGGCCGACCTGGCCGCTTGGTGCCACCGTGCAGAAGACAGCGGCATCGCCACGCTGCGCGAGTTTTCGGTCAAGCTGCGCGCGGCGCGTCTCGCATAAACGGCCTCCGGTCGGGCTCGCCCGTCAAGGGCGCAGCCCCAAAACAATAAGCCCTTGGCACATGCGCAAGGGCTTTTTTGCTTCGGGCGAAACGTTCGTTCCCAATTGCTTTAAAGGCAGGTTCAGGCGGTAAATTCAAAATACCGTTGAAAGCAGAATGCCAGCGTTGAAATCAATACCGTGGCGCCGATAAACAAAGAACTTGCCAGGCCGATGACGGTCAACCATCGGGTCTGTCCCGCGCCGTCCTCTTCGTCCGCACCCGGGTTGAAGTGGCGGTTCCAGCTGGGCGCGTCCATCAGGCCGTAGCGCAAAGCTGCAACGGCACAGGCAGCAAACACAAAGCCAAACAAGGGAATCAGTATCCAGCTCAGCGTATCGTCCAGGCCCAAGCTGCGCGCGCGATGCACACCGTACAGCCCTAGCAAGGCGGGCGCCGCAGCCAGGCCGGCCCAGACGTCGTAGCGCCCGGTCAGGTAAACGCGCTGCAAGCCCAGGGGGCCAGTGATCAGGGTGGCCCAGACGGCAATAGTTTTGTTTTTCATGCCGCCGATTGTGGCGCAGGCAGGCTGCTGCCAGCGCCAATCGCGCATTCCATCAGCATCACGTCAAGCCAGCGATCAAACTTCCAGCCGCAGTCGCTCAAAACGCCTACGTGCTGAAACCCCAGCGCTGCGTGCAGGCCAACGGATGCGTGGTTCTGTGAGTCGCCAATCACGGCAATCAGTTTGCGAATACCCGCGCGCTGGGCGCTCGCCATCAACTCCCCGAGCAGCAGCCGTCCCCAGCCCTTGCCTGCGGCTTGCGGGTCCAGGTAAATCGAATCTTCCGCCGAAAACCGGTAGGCCGGACGCGGCTTGAACCAGTTGCAATAGCTAAAACCCCGTACGTGCCCCTCGCTTTCCAGCACCAGATAGGGCAGGCCTTTGGACAAAACATCGGCGCGTCGGGCGCGCATTTCGTCCACCGTGGGGGGGGTAATTTCAAAAGTACCGGTGCCGGTCAGCACAGGGTGTTGGTAAATCGCCGTGATTGCAGGCAGGTCGAGGTCGGTGCTAGGGCGAATCAGGGGCATGGTTTGAGAAAAAGATATAATGGAAGGCTATTCTGAGTGTCGCTGGCCGGGTGGCCAGTCGCGTGTCTCAACTCTGAATTTTATGGTTGAAATCAATTTCAGCCACCCAAAGGAACAATCATGGTCGTCATTCGACTCGCTCGTGGTGGTGCTAAAGCCCGCCCGTTTTTCAGCATTGTCGTTGCAGACAAGCGTACCCGCCGCGATGGCCGCTTCATTGAGCGCATTGGTTTTTACAACCCGATTGCCACCGCCAACGAAGAGCGCATCCGCATCGCCCAGGACCGCCTGAGCTATTGGAAAGGCGTTGGCGCCCAGGCGTCTCCCACCGTGGAGCGTTTGATCAACCAAGCCGCACACAGCGCAGCTGCTCCAGCGGCCTAAGTAAAAATTGGGCGTGAGGGCGACACCGTCGCCCAAGCGCCCTTTTTATCGCCCCCACGCATGATCGCCGGACTCGAAGCTGCTGAACTTCCAGCAGACGCCATCGAAGTCGGAAGAATTGCAGACGCTTGGGGCGTTAAAGGCTGGTTCAAGGTGGTCTCGTTCAGTGACCAGCCTGAGGCATTGTTCTCATCCAAACGCTGGTTTCTTTTGCCTACCGAACGGGGTATGAAAACCTTCGAAGGTGTGGCCCGTTTAGCCATCAAAGAAGCCAAAGAACATTCCGACACCGTGGTGGCCTGCGCCCACGACGTGCTGGACCGTACCGCCGCCGAGGCCTTGCGCGGTGCGCGTATCTTTGTGGCTCGCTCGAGCTTTCCGACTGCCAACACCGACGAATACTACTGGGTGGACCTGATCGGTCTGGAAGTGTTCAACCGCGCCGATGAGTCCATGGGGACGGTGCGCGAGCTGCTCACCACCGGTCCCCAAACCGTGTTGGTGATGGACTTTCTGCAAGACGGCAAGCTGCAAGAACGCATGATTCCCTTTGTTTCCGCCTTTGTGGACGATGTGGACCTGAAGGCGCGGCGCATCCGCGTCGATTGGCAACGCGATTACTGACCGCTCAAGCCATGCGCTTTGACGTGGTTACCCTGTTTCCTGAGTTATTTGCCCCGTTTTTGACCAAGGGCATTACCCGGCGCGCCTATAGTTCTGGCGCGGTGGATGTGCATCTTTTCAATCCTCGTGATGTGGCCAGCGGCAACTACCGCCGCGTGGACGACCGCCCGTTTGGTGGTGGCCCCGGCATGGTGATGATGGCCGAGCCGCTGGAAAAGACGCTCGACCTCATCGCGTCTGAGCGCGGGCACCGTGCCAGAGTCGTCCTTTTTTCGCCCATCGGTCAGTCGCTGAACCACAGCCTTGTGCAGGAATGGGCAAACAGCGACGGCGCCGTCCTCATTTGCGGCCGCTACGAAGGTGTGGACCAGCGTTTTATCGACGCCCATGTGGACGCACAAGTCAGCATCGGCGACTTTGTGCTCTCCGGCGGCGAACTGCCGGCCATGGTGCTGCTCGACGCCGTGGCGCGCTTGCAGCCCGACGTGCTGGGAGACTCCGACAGCCACCACTTTGACAGCTTCAACCCGGCGCTTGATGGCCTACTTGATTGCCCGCATTACACCCGGCCCGAAGTGTGGGCGGGCCAGGGCGTGCCAGAGGTATTGTTGTCCGGGCACCATATTCATATCGCGCGTTGGCGCAGGGACCAGCAGCTCCGGCTGACCGCCCGCCATCGCCCGGACTTGGTTGCCGCTGCGCGTGCCGCGGGCAGGCTGACAGCGCAAGATGAAGCCTTGTTGGCCAGCATTGCTATAATGGCGGGCTAACCGATCCTCTGCCTGGCCAAATGACGCTAAGCGATTCTGCTCAGAAGAAATGGCGCCAATGGTTGGCGCCGGCGCACGCAAGATCACGAAAGAAGCTATGAACCTCATCCAAATTCTGGAACAAGAAGAAATCGCACGTTTGGGTAAAACCATTCCTGATTTCGCTCCTGGTGACACTGTCATCGTCAGCGTGAACGTCGTTGAAGGTACGCGCAAGCGCGTGCAGGCTTACGAAGGCGTTGTGATTGCCAAGCGCAACCGCGGCCTCAATAGCGGCTTTATCGTTCGCAAGATCTCCAGTGGCGAAGGCGTGGAGCGTACGTTCCAGACCTACAGCCCGCTGATCGCTGGCATCGAAGTCAAGCGCCGTGGCGACGTCCGCCGCGCCAAGCTGTACTACTTGCGCGACCGCAGCGGCAAATCGGCACGTATTAAGGAAAAGCTGCCAGCTAAGAAGACTGCGGCGTAATCCCAGTTTGCTCTGTCAACAACCGCCCTGGCGCAAGCTGTGGCGGTTTTTTTTCGCACACGAAATACACCGTTGCATTCAAGTGCGAGCCCAACACGAATGACTCTCCCTGTAAATTTTGATCCGCGCACGGTGCCGTTTCAGGCGGACACCTCCGGTTTGGCGCCGGTGGCGCCCGAGCGGCTGACGCATCAAGCGCTGAAGCATCGCTTTGCGCAGGTGATTGACTGGGTGCCCGAGTTTCGCCATGAGCCACGCATGTCAGACCGAAGCCTGACCCAAGCCTCGGTCTTGATCGGTTTGGTCATGCGCGAGCGGCCCACGGTGCTGCTGACCCAAAGAACGGCGCATTTGTCCAGCCACTCCGGCCAGGTGGCGTTTCCCGGTGGCAAGGCCGACGCGCAGGATGCGGGGCCCGTGGCTACGGCGCTGCGCGAGGCGCGGGAGGAGGTCGGACTGTCCGCCGAGTTCGTCCAGGTGATCGGCAGTTTGCCGATCTATACCACGGGCAGCCAGTTTGTGATTACGCCAGTCGTTGCTTTGCTTGACCCAGGGCTCGTGCTGGCGGCCAATGCCTTTGAAGTAGAAACCATTTTCGAGGTTCCGCTGGATTTTTTGATGAATCCGGCGTACCACCGGCGCCACCATTGGCACACACCCTCGGGCACACGCCAATGGTTGTCCATGCCCTACCAAGATGGCCCGCACGAGCGCTACATCTGGGGTGCCACTGCAGGCATGTTGCGCAACCTCTACCAATTCCTGTCGCTTTGACAACGGGCTTTGGTGCCCTGTCTGGCGCGTGGTCGCTATGATGCATGGCCATGAGCTTTCTCTCTATTCTCTTTGCCCTTTTGATTGAGCAGGCACGTCCGCTCAAGCCTGTCAATGTGGTTCATGGACGGGTGCGTAGCTGGGTAATTTGGGTGGTTCGCCATGCCGACACCGGTGAAGTTAGCCACGGTTGGTTGAGTTGGTCTGTGGTGGTGCTCTTGCCCGTGGCCCTTTGCGCGGCGGTGCATTGGGCGCTGTGGTTTTCCTTGGGCTGGCTGGCGGCGCTGGCCTGGAATGTTGCGGTGCTGTACTGGACGCTGGGTTTCCGGCAGTTCAGCCACCATTTCACCGGCATTCGTGACGCGCTGGACGAGGGCGACGAGGACACGGCGCGCAAGCTGTTGGCGCAGTGGATGCGCATTGATGCCAGCGACTTGCCCCGCAGCGAGATCGTGCGCCAGGTGATTGCGCACTCGGTGCTCAGCGCACACCGCTATGTTTTTGGCGTGTTTGCCTGGTATTCCTTGCTGTCCGCCTTTGGCTTGGGGCCAGCAGGCGCGGTGATGTACCGTTTGGCCGAGTACTTTTCGATGGTGGTTCAACGCACCCCGACATCGACCAGCTTGCTGTTGAGTTCGGCCCTGCGCCGCACGGTCATGCAGGCCTGGAGCGTGATCGACTGGATCCCCGCGCGCATCACGGCGATGGGTTTTGCCTTTGTGGGCAGCTTTGAGGAAGCCATTGACCGCTGGCGCAAGTACGAGCTGGTCCGTCCTGGCGACAACGATGGCATCGTGCTGGCGGCCACGGCCGGAGCACTGAACGTGCAACTCGCGCCCGATGACCTGCAGGGCGGCGCGCCCTTGGCGCAAACAGCGCATCTGCGCGCCGTAGTGGGCCTGGTGTGGCGCACCGTGGTGATGTGGATGGTGATTTTGGCGCTTCTCTCGCTGGCGCGCCTTTTGGGCTGACGCAGCCTCGCGTTGGCCGCTAATAGCGGGTTTGCGAGAGTTCGGCAAACAAGTCGCCGTAGATCTTGTAGCGCGTGGGGCTGATTTCTGCATCCGCCTTCTTGCCCTGGACGGCATTCAACACCCCGCAACCCGGCTCGTGCAAATGGCTGCAGTTGTAGAACTTGCAGGCGGTGGCTTGCGCGGCAATGTCGGGCATCAACTGCGCCAATTGCATGGGCGCAATATGGTGGAGACCGAATTCCTGGAAGCCGGGGGAGTCAATCAGCGCCGTGGTTTTGTCCGCGTCCATCCAGTACAGCGTGGTGCTGGTGGTCGTGTGTTTGCCGGAATTGAGCGCGCTGGAAATCTCTTGCGTCAGCACCTGGGCTTGGGGTACCCAGCGGTTGATGAGTGTGCTTTTGCCCGCGCCCGAGGGGCCCAAAATCAGATTGGTTTTGCCTTGCAGGGCTAGGGCGAGTTGCGCGTTGTCCGTGGGCTCGGGCGACCCGTCGCCATCGATGGCGGGCGCCCGCGGTTTGAACGCGGTGGCCAGCACCGTGTAACCCATCGCGCGGTAGGGCGCCAGACGTTGCCACGACCGGTCAAACAAAGGGGTGAGGTCGCGCTTGTTGAGCACGATGATGGGGCGGATTTTTTCGGCCTCAGCGGCAATCAGTGCCCGCGCGAGCTGGCTTTCGGAAAACTCAGGCTCAGCGCCTAGCAAAATCACCACCTGGTCCAGATTGGACGCGAAAGACTTGGTGCGGATTTCGTCTTGCCGGTACAGCAGGTTTTTGCGCGGCAACACTTTTTCAATGGTGCCTTCGTCTTGCGTGCTTTGCCACAGTACGCGGTCACCCACGACGGTCTGGCTTTTTTTGCCGCGCGGGTGGCAGATGACTTTGCGTCCGTCGGGCGTTTCTACCCAGACGTGGCGGCCGTGGCCCGCAATCACCAGGCCGGGGTGCAGCGCTACGGCGTCAGCCAATGTGGGGTCCAGATGCGTTGCCGTCACCCAAGAGCGCGTCTACTTTGAGCGCGCATTCAAAATCGCTGTGCGATATGCCCCGCACGTCATGGGTACGCCAGCGCACGCTGCAGGTTTTGTAGTTCACCAAGATTTCTGGATGGTGGTCGTTGTGCTCGGCCAAAAAGGCAACGGCATTTACAAAGGCCATGGTTTGCAAATAGCTCTTGAATGCGTAGGTTTTTTCGATGGCGACGTCGGCGCCGTCACCACGCAGGCGCCAGTCCTGGAGTTGCGCCAGTTTGGCCACGATTTGAGGTGCCGTCAGGGCGCTGCGCACAGGGCGGGTTGCAGCCGCCGTCATGCTGCGCCGCCTTGGGCTGCCATGCGGCTCAGGCGTTGCAGGGCCGGCGGATGCGAGTAGTAAAAGCGCACATACCAGGGGTCGGGTGTGAGCGTGGCGGCGTTGTCCTCGTACAGCTTGAGCAGCGCCGAAGCGAGGTGCGAACCACTGGATTTTTCCACTGCATAGGCGTCCGCCTCAAATTCGTGGCAGCGCGAAATCCACGAAAAAACCGGCCCGATAAACGCGGTAAACGGCGGCAATGCGAGCATGAACAAAAGCAGGGCCAGGGCGTCGTTGGCGCCGCCCAGATTGGGCAGCACGCCCAGCCCGGTATAAAACCACACCCGCGTACCCAACCAGCCCAAGAGCGCAAAGCCCAGCAGACTCAACGCAAAAAGTGACAGCACGCGTTTGAGGATGTGGCGGTGCGCGAAATGCCCGAGCTCGTGCGCCAGCACCGCGTCCACCTCGTCGGCGTTCAGGCGCGCCAGTAGGGTGTCGTAAAACACCACGCGCTTGGACGCGCCAAAACCGGTGAAATAGGCGTTGGCGTGGGCGCTGCGTTTGCTGCCGTCCATCACGTAAAAGCCCTGGGCCCGAAAGCCGCAGCGCTGCATCAGCGCTTGTACCCGCGTGGCAAGCGTGGCATCTTCAAGCGGCTGAAATTTATTGAACCAAGGCGCAATCCAGGTCGGGTAGACCAGCATGGCCAGCACGTTAAACCCCATCCACACGGCCCAGGTCCACAGCCACCACGCCGGACCCGCCGCGCCCATGAGCCACAGCACCAGCAACAAGAGCGGCGCGCCAATGAGCAGACCCAGCACTACGGATTTGGCCAGGTCTTGCAGCCAGAGCGCAGGCGTGGTTTTGTTAAAGCCAAAGGCTTTTTCAATCACAAAAGTCCCGTACAAGCTAAAGGGGATGTCGATCACCGCGTTGATCGCGATAAACAGGCCCATCAGTGCGGCTTGCGACACCAGCCCCGGCCCCCATTGCTGCGCCACGAATTCGTTCAAGGCATTAAGCCCCCCCAAAAGCGTCCACGCCAGCGTCACCGCCACGCCCCAGGCCAGCTCCAGCATGCCAAAGCGGGTTTTGGCCACTGTGTAGTCCGCCGCCTTATGGTGGGCCGCCAGCGGGATACGGCTGGCGAACGCCGCTGGCACCACGCCACGGTGCTGCACCACGTGGCGGACCTGGCGCGTGGCCAGCCAAAATTTAAGGGCCAGGCTGCAAATCAGTGCTGCCGCGAAGGCAAAGGTGAGCAGGTTGGACGGATTGGAAATGGGTTCTGGCATGGGCTTGAGTTTAGGCCATCGGCGACAATCCACCCATGTCCGAAAACACTCCCACATTACCCAAATCCGATAAAAACCTCGTCTGGCTCGATTGCGAGATGACGGGCTTGAGCCCGGTGCACGACCGCCTTATTGAAATCGCGGTGGTCGTGACGGGCCCGAATCTGGAGAACCGCACTGAAGGACCGGTGTTCGTCATTCACCAGCCTGAAGCCCAGCTCGACAAAATGGACGCATGGAACAAGGGCACGCACGGCAAAAGCGGCCTGATCGACAAGGTGCGCGCCTCTACCACCACCGAAGCGCAGGCGCAAACCGAGCTGCTCGCGTTTTTGGCGCGCTTTGTGCCAGCGGGCGTATCGCCGATGTGCGGCAACACCATTGGCCAAGATCGGCGGTTTTTAGTGGAATACATGCCCAAGCTCGAGGCCTTTTTTCACTACCGCAACCTTGATGTGAGCACGCTCAAAGAGCTGAGTCGGCGCTGGCGCCCCGAGGTCTATGCTTCGTTCAAGAAGCAGCAGCGCCACACGGCGCTGGCCGACGTGCACGAGTCGATTGACGAGCTTGAGCACTACCGCACCCACTTTTTGAAGCTGTGAAATTCTCATTTGTCACAAAAAATTAGGTAATAACCCGAATACGTGACATAATTCGAGGCTTCGCTGGAACGACGTTTAGGTACGTACAGCGATTTTGTACATCTCCCTTCATTCACCGGGCCCCACGACATGGGCCCCCAGCGCTGGTTGAACTCTTTTCAGAGTCAGAGCAGGTTCCGTTTGATGGTTGATGTTTTTTAACCATTGACGGAACGCCCACCTACCGGGTGGCGTTCGCGTGTGAGAAAAAAATGACTGATACTTTTGAAGTAACGGGCGAATTCGCGCCTGTTGAAAACCTTTCCATCGCCTGCGCTGACGTGGAAATGGCGTCTGCCGAAGTCCTCGTGGACGCCGTGCAAGAGCCCGAAGTGCCGGAAGTGCCCAATGGCTTTGTCGAACTCGCGCTGGCGCCTGAGCTGGTGCAGGCCTGCAAAGACCTGGGTTACACCCAGCCCACCGCCGTGCAAATGAAGGTGATTCCGCTGGCATTGCCAACGGCTGCCGCCAGCGCCAAAGCCGCAACCTATATTGACCTGATGGTCTCCAGCCAGACCGGAAGCGGCAAGACCGCAGCCTTCTTGCTGCCGGTGTTGCACACCTTGCTCAAGCAAGCCGCCGACGCCGAAGAAGCCGAGCGCCTGGAATACGAGCAAGCCGTGGCTGACGCTGCTGCCAAAGGCGAAGCCGCCCCCAAGCGCGCCAAGCGCAAAGACCCGACCAATCCCCGCAACTTCAAGGCGCCCACCCCCGGCGCACTGATCGTTTGCCCTACACGCGAACTCGCCCAGCAAGTCGCGCACGACGCGATTGACCTGGTGCAGCACTGCCGCGGCCTGCGCGTTGCCAACATCGTGGGTGGCATGCCTTACCAACTGCAAATCGCCAAGCTGCAAAACGCCAATCTGGTGGTTGCAACCCCCGGCCGTTTGCTGGACTTGCAGCGCTCGATGCAAATCAAGCTCGACCAAGTGCAGTTTTTGGTGGTGGACGAGGCCGACCGCATGCTGGACCTGGGTTTCTCGGACGATTTGGCCGAGATCAACCAGCTGACCATTGACCGCAAGCAAACCATGATGTTCAGCGCCACCTTTGCGCCGCGCATTCAGCAGCTCGCTGCCCGTGTGATGCGCG
>CANFNE010000003.1 GCA_947448105.1 Burkholderiales bacterium | reverse complement strand
AGCGATGTACTCCTAAGATTGTTCAATACGGCCCGACTTCCCGACATCACGAGAACAACCTGCTGGCGCACTGTGGTGTCCACGGTACCTGTGCAAGTATTTGTACGACTGGGTGTGGGCCAAGCCGAACCTGAGCACGTTGTGGCGCCGCCACGCGTGATCACAAATTCTCCCGCATCCCACTGGCCATTTTCATTATCGTCGCGATAAGCATCGCCTATCTCACTCAAAGTGTCGCCCGTATCGTAGGTGTTGTTGGCGTTCTTATCGACATAGTTTTTTAGGCCCTCCGCGTACGCCAGAATGGCGACCCGGCCATTGCTGGCGCGCGGCGCCTGGCTCGCAAAAGTCGTCGTGCATGAGGCAATCCCGTTGCTCAGTGCAACGGTGCAGCTCGCTCCAATTTGTCCGCCAGAAGAGGTGAAGTTCACCACCGTACCCGCCGGCACCGCATTGCCCTGGCGATCCGCCAAACGGGCGGTCAAGGTACTGGAAGTCCCGTCCCAATTAGCTCCTTCAACGTTGTAGGTGCCAACAGAAATACTGAAATGGTCTTGGGAGGGAGGCCCGTATTGAACAGATAAATTTTTGGAAAGTGCATAAACCGTTGAATTTTCTTTGAGCTCTGCGTGCACTTCCACCGGTCCTGGAATACTGCCAGCGAATACGGTAAACGTAATCAAACCCGCTCCGTCACTGGTCATCGACAGTGGCGTGGTGGCGCCCACTGCATTGAGCCCCACACCGCCAGGGTTCACTGTCAAGGAAGCAATAACCTTTGCTCCCGAATATGCGGCACCGGATTCGCTTAACACCTTGAACTTCAGAACGGACTGCGAAGTGGCGCCTGAACCAGCCACATAGATTTGCGCGGGAGTTGCAGAAACAAAATTCACAGCGCTGGCGGTTGGCGACGCCACGGTCAGCGTACTATTGGTCGTGTTCCCCGAAGCCGCCGCATAAATTTTGACGTTACCGCTACAAGAGGTTCCGTCGTCCTTCACCGCCGAGTAGCTTGAAATGGAATAACCGTCCCCGTTGGTGGTGCTTGTGCTGGGGTTCACGGTGCCGCAATCTGCTGAAAATGCTACGGTGACGCCACTTGCGGGTGTACTGTTAGCCAGAGCCCGCACTGTGACACTGGTTGTACCACTGGCGGACAAGGTCGCGCTACCGAATGTGGGACTGCTGATAGCGACGGTGCTACCCGAAATAGCGAAGTCCACGGTAGAGGTGACCGTACCGGCAGTGGCAGACACGGTTGCAGCCCCCGAAGTGGTCGCGGTAGCAGGCGATACGGGTTCGTCAGCCACGCCGCTATCGTCAGTTGTTCGGTAGGCGTACGCCAGCGTTGCGGCATTGGGATTCGTGGTGACGATAAAACTAATCAAAGTCTGTTTCAACGGGTTGCCGTTGGAATCCATGTAGGTGGCACGTATTTTCTGGCCGCCGCCGTAGGTAATGCCGTTCACCGGGTTGTTGTTAGCGTCGACTACTGTCAATACTAAGCTGTAGGTATCCGATGGATTCTTTGACGAACTCGCCACCCCGCCCCCTCCACCGCAGGCGTGCAACGCAAACACCACGCAAATAAGCAGGCAGGCTTTTAAACTATTTGCCACTATGCTTCCCCTGAATTTACTTTTCCACATCACCGCACCATCGCCCGCTCAGACACCAGCTTCGGCGTAATGAACACCAGCATTTCCTTCTTTTTGGAGCTGCGCGTGGTGCTTTTGAACAACACCCCGACAAAAGGCAAGTCTCCCAACAGTGGCACTTTGGTTTGGTCTTCTTGTTCTTCCTGGGTAAAGATGCCGCCTATCACAACGGTGCCGCCGTTTTCGACCAAGACTTGCGTTTTGACGCGCTTGGTGTTGATGGCGATGCCGCCGGGCGTGGTGACACCCAGGCTGTCTTTGTTGACTTCGAGGTCCAGGTTGACATTGCCGTCGGGAGTAATTTGAGGCGTCACGTCCAAGCGAAGGGTAGCTTTGCGAAAGGCAATCGACGTGGCGCCGCTGCTAGTAGCAATTTGGTAGGGAATTTCCACGCCCTGCTCAATCACCGCTTTGGCCTGGTCGGCGGTAATGACCCGGGGGCTGGAAACCACTTTGCCTTTGCCGTCCGATTCAATGGCCGATATTTCCAGACCCATCATGCGGTTGGACGCGGCGCTAAACAACGTGACGGCGAAGCTTGCCGGGTTGTAGCCGTTTTGGCCAATTGCTGGTAGGTTGACAAAATTGGAGGTGACGTCGTTTGTGCCGCCAAAGCCGCTGGCGCCCACGGCGTTGGAATAGCTGGTACCAAAGGCCACCCGATTTTCACCGCTGACTTGATAGCCTCCGTCGCCGCCATTGGAAGCACGCACATCCGCACCGCCGAGTTTTACGCCCAGTGATTTGCCAAAGCTGTCGTCGGCCTCGACGATGCGGGCCTCAATCACAATTTGACGCACCGCAATGTCCACCTTGGCGATCAATTGCGCCACTTGTTCGAGTTTGCTGGGTATGTCGGTCACAAAAAGTTGGTTTGTGCGGACTTCCGCGATGGCGCTGCCGCGCGCACTCAAGATGCGGGCACTGCCCACTCCCGTAGTGGCGCCACTGCCGCCACCGGCCCCAGCGGCACCACTGCTGGCAGATACGACCGGGGCACTGCTACCGCCACCGCCCGCAGTGAGTTGCGGCGCAATGTCGGCAGCCTTGGCGTAATTGAGCTGAAACGACTGGGTGCGCAAGGGCTCCAGGTTTTCCGAGGAGAGCTTGGACTCCAATTCGAGCTTTTCCTTGGTGGCGATTTCTTCTTTGGGCGCGATCCAAAGCACGTTACCGGTCTTGCGTACGCCCAGACCCTTGCTCTGCAAAATGATGTCCAGCGCTTGGTCCCAGGGAACTTCTTGCAGGCGCAAGGTCACGCTTCCAGTCACCGAATCGGATGTGACGACGTTAAAGCCCGTAAAGTCTGCAATCACTTGCAGCACCTGGCGCACATCAATGCTTTGAAAATTAAGCGACAGCTTTTGACCGTTGTAACCCGCGCCCTGGGTGAGCTTTCGGGGATCAAGCTTGAGAGGCTTGATGTCAATCACCAGTTCAGACTCCGTTTGGTATGCGGTGTGCTCCCACTCGCCCTGCGGCGCAATCACCATATGCACGCGATCGCCCAACTCGGTAGTAGTCACCGTTTGAACGGGCGTGCCAAAGTCACTTACATCCAGCCGCCGACGCAAGCGTTCGGGCAAAGTTACATTGCTTAGATCCACTACAAGGGTGCTGCCCACTTGTTTGATGTCAGCCGTCACCCTGCTGCTCGGCAAGACCAGACGTACACGTCCAACACCCTCCCCTGTACGCCGAAAATCGATGGCTCCTAGGCCTGCGTTACTGCGGCGTGACGCCACCATGCGATTTTGCGCAGCCTCCCCAGGCAGCGCGCTGGTGCTGGGATCCAAAGTGACCAGCAAAGCGCGACCTTCGATTTGCATGGCATAGGATGCTGCGCGCTTAAGGCTGAGCACCACGCGGCTGCGCTCATCGGCCTGCACAAGGGTGGCCGACTGGACGTTGGCCTGGTTGATTTCCACCACAGATCTTGCTTCGCCGCCCGTGACACCGGCAAAGTCCAGGGCAATGCGTGCCGGACTTTGGGTCACAAAGGCAGCCGGCAGAGCGTCCAAGGGCTCTACAAACTCAATTCTCACAGTCTCCACGTCACCTCGGACAGATCCAGAGACGCTAACAATCGAGTTTTGGGCACTGGCACTAAACCCTGTCCAAGCCCATCCGACGACCAGTAGCGCCTTGAAGATCGCCCACGGCGCGGGCATTTTTATTGTCATTTGGACATCTCCTGCAGTTTCAAGATGGCGCTGCGCACCGACCACTCGCCCAAATCGTCCTGCACCATTTCACGAACAGTCACAAGCGTGTCTTCAACCTTGGTGACTTTCCCAAGGCTCTGCCCGATGTGGCTTCCTGGCACGATCTGATGCAACTTTCCGTCCGCCCGTACGAGCGCTACCCTTCGACCATCTTGGGAGATCACGCCCACCAGTGCCATGGAATCGAGCGCAATGGCCTCCAGTGGCTCTCTAGTGCGCGCCAGTTCAGGTGTGGCGATGCTGGGTTTGCTTACCTTCGCCGGGCCGACCATTGATTGCACAAATGCCTGCTTGCTAAAGGGATCGGGCTTGCCTTCTTCGTCGTAACTGGCTGCCTCAAAGGGCTTGGGCGCGGGAATGGCTTTCGAAACCGGGCGCAGGGCAGCTCGCTCCGCGTCAACAAAGCCTCGCAGCTCTTGCTCAGTCGTGTAGCCGCAAGCGCTTAAGGCGAGGGTTAGTGAACATGCGATCAAACCAAGGAGGGCTAATCTCATTTCTTACCCTCCGCGCCAGGTTTACGCTGCTGCGCTGCTGCTTCCTCGGTGTCGAGGTAGCGGTAGGTCTTCAGGGTGGCGTCAAAGGCCATACTGGTCTCAGTCTTGGCTGCGATGCTGATGTTGCCCAGGGTCGCAATCCGCGAAAGAAACGCGACATCCGAAGCAAAGCGGCCAAAATCGTGAAAGTTCCCAATCACCCGGATGCTGACTGGCAATTCCGCGTAGTAGGGTTTGACCACCACCTGACCGGGACGGAAAAGCTCGAACTGTAAGTTACGCTTCTGTCCAAGCTGGTTGATGCTATAGAGCAAGGCCGACATTTCCGCGCGGCTGGGCAACTGGCTTTCGAGTTGCTTCACGTAAGCCTCTACCTCGTCACGCTGCTTTTTCAAGAACGCCAGGTTGGCGGCCTGGGTAAGCTTGGTTTTGAAGTCACTCCTAAGCTGCAGCTCCTTGGCGGAGGTCTGCTCCAATTCGGATGCGATGTCGCTCACCCAAAAGAACCACATACCGACCATCATCAAACAGGACACAGCCGCGAGAGCCGCAGCCCGCGGCAGCGGCGGCCAGCGCGAAGGATCGTTCGGATCCAAATCCTCAAACTGCAAAAGAATGTCTTCTTTAATCAAAGAAAAATCAATGGAGGGACGTCGAATTCTTGCCATGGAGCGCGATGTTGGGTGGAGGTTAGGAACGAGGGCTGACGGCGGGCAACATCACGGCTGGGGCGTCAGTTGCGCGCATCAATACCGCCCGCAGGCTGAAATTAAAGAGTGCGCGCTGCTCTTTGTTCGGAAGCGCCATGGTTGCGGCCACCGATTCCAATAGTTCGGGCTTGGAAAACCAGGTGCTGCTTGCCAGGTTGCGCAGCAACTCGGAAACCTGCTCGTTGGACTGCGCGGTGCCACTAATTAACACCAACTGATCGGTCTGCGCCACTTTGGTCAGCAACACGCCAGGAGGCAGTTGCTGGGCGAGTTCCAACAACAGGTGCACCGACTGGTTGCGATCCGACTGAACATCCTCCACCGTACGCTGGCGGGCTTGCAGTGCTTCAATCTGGGACTCTAGCCCCTTGATGTCCTTGATCTGCTGATCCAAGGTAAGAATCTCGGCGTCGAGCAGCGCGTTGATGGCGCGCTGGTTATGAATGGCCGCTTGGTACCAGCTAAACCCCATCAACGATATGCCCACACCCACCAAGGCGGCCAAAACCACCGAAGCAATGAATTGATCGCGCATTTTCTTACGCGCCGCTTCGCGATGCGGCAATAGATTGAGCCGTATCACGAGGAAAGTCTCCGCAAGGCCAAGCCACAGGCACCAAGGTACAGCGGTGCCTCTTGCAACACCTGATCGCGGTCTAGCTTGAAGCCCAAGGACATGCCTTCAAAGGGATTGACCACCGTGCATGGCACCTGAGCATGGCTAGCCACCGCCAACGCCAACCCGGGAAGTAAAGCGCTGCCTCCCGCCAACAGCACTTGATTTACCTTGTTGTATTGGGTGCTGTTAAAAAAGAACTGCAAGGCTCGGCCCAATTCCTGCACCAGGCTGTCCACATAGGGGATCAAGAGGCGTGCTTCGTAGTCGTGCGCAAGACTGCCCTTGCACTTCTTGCTTTCGGCCTCCGCCAGGGACAGTCCGTAATAGTTAGAAATTTTTTGGGTAAGTTGGGCACCGCCCACCGATTGTTCGCGCTCGTAAACGAGATCCTGACCGCGCAAAACCTGTATGGTGGTTGCCGACGCGCCGAGGCGGAATAAAACTGACAAAGTGCCGGGGCTCGCCTTGGCCTGCAAGTCAATGACCCGCCCAAGTGCCATTCGGATGGCGTAGGAACTGACATCTACCACCACTGGCTTTAAGCCAGCGGCTTCCAGCACATCTTGCAAGCCCTCGACACGCTCGCGCCGGGCCGCCGCAATAAGCACGTCAACGCTGCCTGGGGTAATCGCACTCGGCCCAATTTCGCAAAAATCGAGGCTGACGTCCTCCAGGGGGAAGGGAATGTACTGCTTGGCTTCGCTTTCGACCTGGTCTTCCATCTCCAACTCCGGCAAATCAGCCGGGATAGTGAGTTTTTTGGTAATTACAGCTGAAGAGGGTAGCGCCACTGCGACATTTTTAGTTCGCGCCCCGGACTGCTTGACGAGACGGCGCAAGGCGGATGACAGTTCCTCCGGTTTTTCAATCGCACCATCCACCACCACGCCCTCGGCCAAGATGTCCTTAGCGCAGTACTCCAATACAGGCCTATCCCAGGTGCCGCCCAGGCCCACGAGCTTGATGGCGGACGCGCTGATGTCAATACCTAGAACTTCTTCCGGCTTACGTCGCAGTAAAGAGGCAATATCGATCAAAAATTAACTCCCATAACGTATTTTTATCTTTTACCTAATGCTTGTAATGTTGCCAATATTATCAGTAAATGCGCGGCGCGATGTGGGTTACTGCGGCGAATCGTCATTCCGACCCTAAAATTGGGGCGTTTGCCATCCTTCGAAAGGATGCGCCCTTTGTAGTTACCGCCTTGGTCCCAGCCCACTACCCTTGTGGGGGCTGCAATGCCCTTTGGAAGTTTCCATGCCAAACCCTGTGCCTCCTGTCACACCGCCGTCTTTGCACGCCGCGAATCCGCGCTCTGTCGGCGCCTGGTTCTTGCGCGCCTTGGCCATCCTGTTCGGTCTGGGCGTGGCAGGTGTCGTGTCTTTGCTGATCCTGATCGCCATCACGATGGCGCTGGCGTACCCCAATTTGCCGGACATTTCTGACCTTGAGGACTACCACCCCAAGCTGCCACTGCGGGTGTATTCGGTTGAAGGCGATCTGATTGGCGAATTTGGCGAAGAGCACCGCACGCTCACACCGATTGCCGAAATCCCGGATATGATGAAAAACGCGATTTTGGCGATTGAAGACGCACGCTTCTTCCAGCACAGCGGCATCGACTACATCGGCATGGTGCGCGCGGCGCTGGCCAATGTGGGTCGCTCTAAGAGCCAGGGGGCGTCCACCATCACCATGCAGGTGGCGCGCAATGTGTATTTATCGTCAGAAAAGACCTTTACACGCAAGATTTACGAGGTCTTACTGACCTTCAAGCTGGAGCACACGCTCAGCAAAGACCAGATTCTGGAAATCTATATGAACCAGATTTACCTGGGCAACCGGGCCTATGGTTTTGCCGCCGCCTGCGAAACCTATTTTGGCAAGCCGCTCAAGGAGATCACGGTGGCCGAAGCCGCCATGCTGGCGGGCCTGCCCAAGGCGCCCTCGGCCTTCAACCCGATCAAAAACCCCAAGCGCGCACGCATCCGCCAGCAGTACATCATTGAGCGCATGCTGGACAACGGCTTTATCAGCGCCGCCCAGGCCGAAGCCGCCAAAAACGAGGTGCTGCACGTCAAAACTGCCGCCACCCGAACCCAGGTCCATGCCGAATATGTGGCTGAGATGGTGCGCCAAGCAATGTTTGCGCAGTACGGCGCCGAGACCTATACGCGTGGCCTGGACGTGCGCACCACGCTGGTCAGCGCGCAGCAAGAGGCAGCTTACAAGGCGCTGCGCCGCGGCATCATGGACTTTGAGCGTCGCCAGGTCTACCGCGGCCCGGAGAAATTCATCACCCTGCCGCAAGACCCGCAAGAGCTCGAAGACGCAGTGGACGAAGTGCTCGACGAACACCCGGACAACGGCGACGTGCTGTCCGCCGTGGTGATCGAGGCTGACGCCAAGCACCTGCGCGCCATGCGCCAGGGCGCAGAGCTGCTGGAAATTACCGGCGAGGGCCTCAAACCAGCCCAGTCCGGCCTGTCAGACAAAGCTGCGCCCAACATCCGCTTGCGTCCGGGGGCGGTCATTCGCGTGGCCAAAACCTCCAAAGGCAGCTGGGAAATCACCCAACTGCCCGAAGTCGAAGGCGCATTTTTGGCGCTGGATCCGCGCGACGGCGCGATCAAAGCGCTGGTGGGCGGCTTTGACTTCAACAAAAACAAGTTCAACCACGTGACCCAAGCCTGGCGCCAACCGGGTTCGAGTTTCAAGCCCTTTATTTACTCAGCGGCGCTCGAAAAAGGTTTTACCGCTTCGACCGTGGTCAACGACGCGCCCCTGTTTTTTGACGCCGGTGTGACCGGCGGCCAGCCCTGGGAGCCCAAAAACTACGACGGCACCTTTGAAGGCCCGATGACGCTGCGCAAGGGCTTGGCCAAGTCCAAGAACATGATCTCCATCCAGATCCTGCAGTCGATTGGTACCAATTACGCGCAGGAATGGATCGGCAAATTCGGCTTTGATCCTGAAAAGCACCCGCCCTACCTGACCATGGCGCTGGGCGCCGGCTCGGTCACGCCCATGCAAATGGCAGTGGGCTACTCGGTGTTTGCCAATGGCGGCATCCGCATCAACCCCTGGTTGGTGTCCAAGGTGAGCGAGCAGCGCGGCAAGGTACTGGTGGAAACCGCCACGCCCGAACTGAGCGAAGACAACCGCGCCATCGAGCCACGCAACGCCTTCATGATGACCAGTCTGCTGCAGGAAGTCACCCGCTCGGGCACCGCCGCCCGCGCGCAAGCCACGCTCAAGCGCCCGGACGTATACGGCAAAACAGGCACCACCAACGACTCCATGGACGCCTGGTTTGCCGGCTACCAGCCCACGCTGGCCGCAGTCACCTGGATTGGCTATGACACGCCGCGCAAGCTCGGCGACCGCGAAACCGGCGGCGGCCTGAGCTTGCCGGTGTGGATCAGCTTTATGGAAACTGCGCTCAAAAATGTGCCGGTGATGGAGCCTGAGCCGCCTGAGGGCATTGTTCGCCTGAACAACGAGTGGTATTTCGAGGAGTTCGCCAAAAACAGTGGCATCGGCGCCGTGGGTGCTGGGGCGGCGCACCAGGCCCAGCCTGCCGCCGAAGAGAAAAAATCAATCCTCGACCTGTTTCGCAACTGATGGGGGGCGCGGCGGCACCGCGCGAACCCTCATGGCATGAAGTCCAATTTCTGCCCGGACTGCGCGCTGGCATCGCGGCTCAGTGCTGAAAAAAATTCCCCCTGGCCCTTGGTGTCTTGCCAGTGGCCATCCACAAAACGGTAGTGGTAGCCCCCCGAGCGCGCCGCCAGCCACACCTCTTGCAGCGGTTTTTGCAAATTCACGATGATCTGGCTGCGGTTGGCAAAGGTGAGTGTCACCATGCCGCCGGTGCGCTGGTTGTCGATGTCGACTTCGCTGTGCTCGTTCAGTTGGTCGCAGCGCGCCTCCAGCGCCTGCAGCAGCAATTCGGCGCGGTCCAGAAACTCAAGGTCGGTCATTACAATTTCACCATGTTGAAAACAAAAAATATCCGGGCCAGCGTGTGCGTCGCCTTGGTCGGTGTGCTGAATCTAGCAGGCTGCGGCCAGACCGGCCCGCTGTACTTGCCGCCCAAGGTGGCGCAAGCTGCCACGCCTGCAATTGCCGCAGCCACGCCCATCATCGCCCAAACCCGCGTTTCCTGAAAAGTCCCCCATGCATTCCACCCTCCCCGGCCAGCCCTTTTTTCATTACGAGAACGCGCAACTCCAAGTAGAAGGCTGCGACTTGGGCGATCTGGCGCAGCAACACGGCACGCCGCTGTTCGTTTATTCCAAAGCCGCCATGCTCGCGGCGCTGGGCGCGTACCAGCGCGGTTTTGCCGGACGCCACGCGCAAATCTGCTACGCCATGAAGGCCAATTCCACCCTGGCCGTACTGCAGGTCTTTGCCCAGGCGGGCTGCGGTTTTGACATCGTCTCCAGCGGCGAACTGGCCCGGGTGCAGGCCGCAGGCGGCGACGTGGCCAAGGTGATTTTTTCGGGCGTGGGCAAAACCCGCGCCGAGATGCGCCAGGCGCTGGCCGCGGGCATTGGCTGCTTTAACGTCGAGAGCGAGGCGGAAATCGAGGTGCTCAACGCCGTGGCGCTAGAGATGCAAATGCGCGCGCCCATCAGCATCCGCGTCAACCCCAATGTCGACCCCAAGACCCACCCCTATATTTCTACCGGCCTCAAGGGCAACAAATTTGGCATCGCCCACGAGCGCACGCTGGCCGTCTACCAGCACGCCGCCGCACTGCCGGGGCTGAAAATCGTGGGCATTGACTGCCACATCGGCTCGCAAATTACCGACGCCACGCCCTACCTGGACGCCATGGACCGCATGCTGGACCTGGTGCAAAGCATCGAAGCCAGCGGCATTGCCATCGAGCACATTGACTTTGGCGGCGGCCTGGGCATCAACTACCAGGGCGACGCACCCCCGGAAGCCGACGCGCTGTGGGCGCAGTTGCTGGCCAAGTTGGACGCGCGCGGGTTTGGCCAGCGCAAGCTCATGATCGAGCCGGGGCGCTCGTTGGTCGGCAACGCCGGCGTGTGCGTGACCGAGGTGCTTTACATGAAGCCCGGCGAGCAAAAAAACTTCTGCATTGTTGACGCCGCCATGAACGACCTGCCGCGCCCGGCCATGTACCAGGCCTACCACGCCATCGTGCCCTTGGACGCCACGCCCAAGACCGCGCCCGTGCTGCTGTGCGACGTAGTGGGGCCGGTGTGCGAGAGCGGCGACTGGATTGGCCGCGACCGCAGCCTGCAGGTCACCGCCGGGGACCAGGTGGCAGTGATGTCGGCCGGGGCGTATTGCATGAGCATGTCCAGCAACTACAACTCCCGGGGCCGCGCCGCCGAGGTGCTGGTGGATGGCAGCCACGCCACCCTGGTGCGCGCGCGTGAGCCCGTCAGCGCGCTGTTTGCGGGCGAATCGCTGGTCGGCTAAAGCGACGCCAGACGCGCCAGCCCAACAAGGCCGCCAGAATGGCGGCGTACACCGCCACCTCGGCAAAATTGCGTTTGCCCGCGCGCATCCAAAAGAAATGCAACACGGCCAGTACCGCCACGCCATAGACCAGCCGGTGCAACCCCTGCCAGCGCCGCCCACCCAAGGCGCGGATGGCGCCGTTCCAAGAAGTAAGCGCCAGCGGTGTCAGTAGCACCAGCGCCGCAAAGCCCACCAAAATAAAGGGCCGCTTGGCAATATCAGTGGCGATGTCGCCCACATCCAGCCCCATGTCCAGCCAGCCGTAGGCCAGAAAGTGCAGCAGCACGTAAAAGTAGACGAACAGCCCCAGCATGCGGCGCATGCGGGCCAGTGCGGGCAAGTTGGCCATCACCCGCAGCGGCGTGACCAGCAAAACCAGGCACAGGGCGCGCAGGGTCCAGTCGCCAGTGGCGCGTACCAGCGCCTCGGCCGGGTTGGCGCCCAAGTGGTCAAAGATCGCGGCATACACGAGCCAAGCAAAAGGAAGAAGCCAAACCGCAAAAACCAGCGGTTTGGCCAGCGGCCCGAGCAGCCAGCGGTGGACTGCGGCACGCAGCATGGGCCCGCCTTACTGGCTAGTAATTGGCCTTGAGGTCCATGCCAGCGTAAAGCTGGCCCACCTGGGCCTCGTAACCATTGAACATCAGAGTTTTGCGCTTTTTATTGAACAGCCCGTCTTCGCCAATGCGCCGCTCGGTGGCCTGGCTCCAGCGGGGGTGGTCTACCAGCGGGTTGACGTTGGAATAGAAGCCGTATTCGTTGGCTGCCGCCTTGTTCCAGGCGGTAGCGGGCTGCTTTTCCGTAAAGCGGATCTTGACGATGCTTTTGGCGCTCTTAAAACCGTACTTCCACGGCACCACCAGGCGCACCGGCGCGCCATTTTGCTTGGGCAGCACCTCGCCGTACATGCCAAAGGCCAGCAAAGTGAGTGGATGCAGGGCTTCGTCCAGGCGCAGCGCCTCCACATAAGGCCAGTCCAGCGTGCGGCTGCCGACAAACGGCATGGTTTTGGGGTCGGCCAGCGACACAAATTCAACGTACTTCGCGCTGCCCAGCGGCTGCACCTTGGCAATCAGTTGCGCCAGCGAGTAGCCCACCCAGGGAATCACCATGGACCAGCCTTCGACGCAGCGCAGGCGGTAAATCCGCTCTTCCATGGGGCTGAGTTTGAGCAGGTCTTCCAGCGCAAACTTGCCAGGTTTTTGCACCAGGCCTTCGACTTCTACCGACCACGCAGTGGTCTTGAGCGTGTGGGCATTGGCGGCCGGGTCGGCTTTGTCCGTGCCGAATTCGTAGAAATTGTTGTAGCCACTGGCGTCTTTGTAGGCGGTGGGTTTTTCCAGCACCAGCGCGCCGGGCACTTTGCTGGGGGCATTGGCCAGCGCGGGCAATTTGCCGGGCTTCTCGGATGCCGCGGGTGTTTGGCCCAAGGCCTGGCGCGAAGCCCAGCTTGCGGCAGCCAAACCGGCCACGCCGCTGGCTGCGCGTTGCAGCCACAGGCGGCGATTTTCAAGCAGGTGGCGGTCGGTGATTTCGCTGGCAAGAGGCGTATCGGCCCCGGTCAGCAGTCTGTTTTTGTGCATCTCAACACTCCCCGGCAAAGTGACAAAGCAACTTGCCGGGGGCGGTTTTAACGCAGGCCAGCGACGTAATCGGCGAGGGCTTTGATCTCGCGGTCGTTCAATTTTGCAGCGACTTGGCCCATGACGCTGCTGTTCTTGCGAATGCCATCACGGAACGATGTCAATTGCGCTGCCGCGTATTCCGCGTGCTGGCCACTCAGGCGGGGGTATTGCGAAGGGATGCCCGCGCCATTGGGGCTGTGGCAGCCAGCGCAAGCCGGCACCTGGCGGTCGGCGATGCCACCGCGGTAAATACGCTCGCCCAGGGCCACGGTGTCCTTGTCTTTGGCAAAACCAGGCTTGGCGGTTTTGCTGGTCAGCCAGTAAGCGATATTGCGCATGTCGTCTTCCGACAGTGCGCCAGCCATGCCGCTCATGATGGCGTTGGCGCGCTTGCCCGATTTGAATTCCTGCAATTGCTTGACCAGGTATTCAGGGTGTTGTTGCGCTAGCTTGGGGTTGGCCGGAGTGCCGGAATTACCGTCTGCACCGTGGCAAGCGGCGCATACCGCGCCAAAGCTGGCCTCGCCTTTGGCCAAATCGGGCTTGGCGACTTTGGCCGGTGCCTCGGGGGCCGGGGTGTTCGCGGATACCGCGAACGAACCTGCAGCCAGCGCTGCGACGAGAAACAGTTGTGCGATCGACTTCATAGGGCAGTGGTGGTTCTGGGTGGGCAAAAAACAACGGCATTCTACAATGCGCCCTTGGGTTTACCCGCTACAACAACCATTACAAGCATGACCGCCACACCAAACCCCAAGCCGCAACCCCCACCCAAGGCCACCTCGGCCACCGAAAAATCGCCCGGTGCGATTGCCATGGGCTGGCTGCACACTGCCAAGTTCCTGACCACCGCACCGCAACTGCACTTTTTGCCGGCGCTCGACGTGCCAGAAATCGCCTTCGTGGGCCGCTCCAATGCCGGCAAATCCACCTGCATCAACACGCTGACACAGCAAAAACAGCTGGCTTTTGCCTCCAAGCGTCCTGGCCGCACGCAGCACATCAATTTGTTTTCTCTGGGCAAACAAGGCGTGATGGACGCGGTACTCACCGACCTGCCCGGCTACGGCTACGCAGCCGTGCCCAAGCAAGACAAGATTCGCTGGCAGCAGGTGATGGCCAATTACCTGGTCACGCGCGAGAACCTCAAGGCCATCGTGCTGATGTGCGACCCGCGCCACGGCATGACCGAGCTCGACGAAGTGCTGCTCGACGTGATCCGCCCCCGGGTGGAAGAAGGACTGAAGTTTTTGGTAGTGCTGACCAAGGCCGACAAGCTCACCCGCGCGGAATCCACCAAGGCCTTGTCGATTGCCAAGCTGCAAGCCGGTGGCGGCGAGGTGCGGCTGTTTTCCGCCCCCAAACGCACCGGCGTAGAAGAAGTAGCCACCCTGCTTTGGGACTGGGCCCATTCCGAACCCAAGGCCATAAAAGACGTGCCAGCGCCCGCAGCGCAGCCGCTTTAATCGGCCAAGCAGGTCAGTAGGGCGCGGGTTCGCCGTTCGGGCGGTCTTTAAAGCGCTTGTGAACCCAGTAGTACTGGGCCGGCGAGCGGTCGATGTAGCTCTGCAAGCGCAGGTTCATCAAGGCGGTATCGGCCACCAGGTCTGAAGTCGGGAAGTCGGGCCAGGCCGGTGTAATTTCCACTTCGTAGCCTTGCGGCGTAATACGCGCCACCATCGCAATCACTTTAGCCCGGCCCATGCGCGCAACCCGCGAGAGCGAGGGAACCGTGGCCGCGGCGACGCCGTAAAAAGGCACAAACACGGACTCTTTCGGCTCGTAATTCATATCGGGCAAGAGGCACAGGGGTTCACCCGCACGCAGTGCCGCCAGCACGGGCTTGAAACCGGTGTTGCGGTCAAAGGGGCGGCCACTTCCAAAGCGTTTACGGCCTTTCAATATCCAGGCGTCCACCACCTTGTTGGTTTGTGCAGCGTAAATCGTGGTGAATTTGCGCCTGCATTGCTGCGTGATGGCAGCCCAACCGGCGTCCATGCCCACAAAGTGCGGAACAAAAATCAGCGTGGGCGCGTCGCCTTCGAGCTCCTGCACCGCGCCCACCAGTTTGAGGCGCTTCAATGCCACCTCGGCCGGGGCGTACCAAAGCCAGCCGCGGTCTAACCAGGCCTGGGCAAAGTACACAAAGGTCTGGCGCGCGCAGCGGCGCACCTGCGCTTGCGACCACTGCGGGAAACAAAGCCGCAAATTGGTCTGCACCACCCGGCGGCGCGAGGCGATCAGCAGGTACAAAGCCCAGCCCAGGCCGGCCCCCAAAAAGCGCACCCAGGCCAAGGGCAAGCGGCCCGTCCATTGCACCAGCAAAAGCAAAAACCGGGTCACTCAACTATCCTCTCGGGGTGTTTTATAGCGGGCGTAGCCCCACAGGTATTGGCTGGGGTGGCGCGCAATCAGGGTCTCCATCGCGCGGTTGATTTGCAGCACCGCCTGGTCCAGCACAGGAGACAGTTCTTCACCCATGGGCGACACATGCACCACATAACCCGCACCCCAGGGCAAGCGCTCACCCCAGGCCAGCAAAACCGTAGCACCAGTTTGCAAAGCCAGCCGCGCCGATAGCGTCATGGTGTACGCCGGTTTGCCAAAAAAAGGGCTCCACAGCCCCATGTTCTTCGGCGGCACCTGGTCTGGCAGCAGGCCAACGCATTGGCCACTTTTAAGGGCCTTGACCAATTGCTTGACGCCGCCCAGGGTTGCCGCTGCGGTCTGCAACCCGGGCCGCGCACGCGAGGCCACCACGAGCCTGGCGAGCCACGCCTTGCGCGGCGCACGAAACAGCACCGTCATGGCTTGCGCACCTTGGCCGTAACGCGCCGCGTAGGCCTGCGCAGTGACTTCAAAACAACCCAGGTGCGGCGTTAGGAAAACAATGCCTCGGCCCGCCGCGATGGCCGCGTCAATGTGCTCGTCGCCAACCCATTGCAGGGGCACGGGTGTGCCCAACCACAGCCGAGGCAGCTCGGTAAGCAGCTGGCCTGAAGCGCCCACAGCGCCCCGCCGGGCAGCGCCCCCCACGTGCGCCAATGCGGCGTTTTCCAGAAAACGGCGGCGGTAGCTTGCCGACGCAAGAAACACCACCCAGCCCAAGACCCAACCACAGGCGTGCAGCACGCCAAGGGGCAAAAAGGACGTTAGGCGAAAGAGGAGTGTCATTGCTGGGATAAAATGCGCGCTGTCGCCGAGTTATAGAACTACTTGCAGGGCGACACACAAGGGCGATCCTTCACGGGCTTGCCATTGTGCCTTGTCAGTACTGACAAATCTGCTAAAGCGTTCGCTGCAAGCCAAAAGCCCAAGCAACGCGACTTGACCACACTTTTGGAGCAACTATGGCGAACGATTTTCTATTCACTTCCGAGTCTGTTTCTGAAGGCCACCCCGACAAGGTCGCCGACCAGATTTCTGACGCAATCCTGGACGCAATCTTCAAGCAAGACCCCAAGTCCCGTGTGGCAGCCGAGACCTTGTGTAACACCGGTCTGGTGGTGCTGGCCGGCGAGATCACCACCAACGCGCACGTGGACTACATCCAGGTGGCGCGCGACACCATCAAGCGCATCGGCTACGACAACACCGAATACGGTATCGACTACAAAGGCTGCGCCGTGCTGGTGGCCTATGACAAGCAATCCAACGACATCGCCCAGGGCGTGGACCACGCCAGTGACGATCACCTCAACACCGGCGCTGGCGACCAGGGCCTGATGTTTGGCTACGCTTGCGACGAGACGCCCGAGCTGATGCCCGCGCCCATTTACTACGCCCACCGCCTGATGGAGCGCCAGGCCCAGTTGCGCAAGGACGGCCGCCTGCCCTTTTTGCGCCCGGACGCCAAGAGCCAGGTCACCATGCGCTATGTGGACGGCAAACCCCACAGCATTGACACCGTCGTGCTGTCCACCCAGCACAGCCCGGACCAGTCGCAAGACCAGCACAGCATGAAGGCCAGCTTCACCGAAGCCATCATTGAAGAGCTGATCAAGCCGGTGCTACCCAAAGAGTGGTTGCACAACACGCGCTACCTGGTCAATCCCACCGGCCGTTTCGTTATCGGCGGCCCGCAAGGCGACTGCGGTTTGACCGGTCGCAAGATCATTGTGGACACCTACGGCGGCGCCTGCCCGCACGGCGGCGGCGCTTTTTCGGGCAAAGACCCGTCCAAGGTGGACCGCTCGGCGGCTTACGCCGCCCGCTATGTGGCGAAAAACGTGGTGGCCGCCGGTTTGGCCAAGCAATGCCAGGTGCAAGTGGCTTACGCGATTGGCGTGGCCCAGCCCATGAACATCACGGTGTATACCGAAGGCACTGGCGTCATGCCCGACGACAAACTGTCCGCTTTGGTGGCCGCGCACTTTGACCTGCGCCCCAAAGGCATCATCCAGATGCTCGACCTGCTGCGCCCCATCTACGAGAAGACCGCAGCCTACGGTCACTTCGGTCGCGAAGAGCCCGAGTTCACCTGGGAACGCACAGACAAAGCAGCGGCGCTGCGCGCAGCAGCGGGTTTGTAAGAACTTGCGGGACAGACCCCATATTTACAACGTAAATTTGCTCTGTCCCCAACTGATTAGATAACCGCATGAAACTCCAGACACAACGCTTTATTGACCGCTGGGTAGGCCAGCTGCTGTGCGCCGGGGTGTCTGGATGGGTTCGTTTAACTTCAGGGGGAAAGCCCGCGCCCAGGGTCGCCCGGGATGCCAAAAACATCCTAGTGATCCTGTTGTCCGAGATGGGCAGCATCGTGCTGGCCGGGCCGATGTTTGCGCAACTGCGTCGCCAGTATCCGCAAGCCAAGATCCATATCCTGCAGCTCAAGAAAAACCAGGAAGTCTCCAAACTCCTGCAACTCACCGAGCCTGAGAACATGCACAGCCTGGACGACCGTTCAGGCGGCGCGCTGATCGGCGACATTGTCAAAGTCAGCCTGGCCATGCGCCGTTTGCAGCTGGACGCGGTGATTGACTGTGAGCTCTTCTCCCGCGTGAGCGCCCTGCTGTCGTTCACCACCGGCGCGCCGGTGCGCGTGGGCTACACGCCGCACACGCAAGAAGGCCTGTACCGCGGCAGCTTTATCAACCACGCCATTCCCTACAACCCCTACCAGCACATCAGCAAGCAGTTTTTGTCGCTGGTCGATGCGCTGGACAGCGCTGGCAGCGCGCCGCGTAACAAGGCGGCGGCCATTCGCGACCTGCCCGCAGACACCGAACTCTCCGTGCGCTTTAGCGACGCCGAACTGGCCCAATACCAACACAAGGTCCACACCGACCACGCGGTCACCGCCGGCCGCAAGCTGGTGCTGCTCTACGCCGGTGGAGGCATCCTGCCCGAGCGCGCCTGGCCTGCCGCGCACTATGCGCGCGTGGCGCAAGGTCTGTGCGCTGCCGGGTTTGCCGTGGGCCTGATTGGCCTCAAAGACGACGCACAACTGGCGCGTGACCTGATGGCACAAATCAAGAGCGAGGCCTGCATTGACCTGACCGGCTACACCCGCAGCATCCGCGAACTGCTGATGCTGTTCCATGCGTCTGCACTGCTGATTACCAACGATGGCGGGCCCGGCCACTTTGCCACGCTCACGCCCATCCAGACCATGGTGTTCTTTGGCCCTGAGACCGGCAAGTTGTACGGCCCCTTGGGCTCGCGCAACACCATTTTGGAAAGTGGCATTGCCTGCTCGCCCTGTCTTTCCGCCTACAACCACCGCCTGACCTTTTGCGATGGTGACAACCAGTGCCTCAAACGCATCGCACCCGACCCGGTGCTGGCCGACGCGCTGCGCTACCTGGCAAGCGACGCTACGGGCGCTGGCGCATGAGTGCAGCCTCTGGCTGGCAGGCCCGCGCCCTGCACACCGTGGCCGGGCTCACACGGTTTCGCTACCTGAAGTTTGGCCTGGTCGGGGCCAGCGGCACGGTCGTCAACATTGCGGTGCTTTACCTGTGCCATGAATACCTGTTTCAGTCCATCGAAGGGCCCCAGGGCAAACCCTGGGCTTCTCTCGCGGTTGCGATTGCGGTGGCCACCGCCAACAACTTCACCTGGAACCGCCTGTGGACCTGGGCCGACCGGGTGCAGGCGCAGCGAGAGGCCTCGGTCGTTTCCGAAGACGTTCGAGCGCCCCATCTGGGCGTGCAGCTGCTCAAATATGCACTGGCCTCGTGGTTTGGCATTGCGCTGCAGTACGCGCTTACGCTGTGGCTGGCACACCTGATGCACTACATGCTGGCCAATGTGATTGCCATCGTCATTGCCAGTGTGAGCAACTTTCTGGCCAATGACCGCTGGACTTTTCGCAAGTCTTGAGAGCGCGCCATGACGGGCCATTCCATCGCCGCGACACCAGCGCGCGCGGGCACGGACGCTGACTCCACGGCGCTGTGGCCCTGGCTGGCGCTGCTGGCACTGGCGGTTGCCCTGTATTTTTTCGGCCTGGGCAGCTTTTACGCCCCCACCAACGGCGACGAGATGGTCTATATCCACATTGCCCGCCTCACAGCCGAAGCCGGCCACTGGTTGCCTCTGGTGTCGGACCTGGGCACTATGCGCAACACCAAGCCGCCGCTGCTGTTTTGGCAGGCACTGGTGGTGGGCGACTGGGGCGCGCACTGGACGCTGTTTGCGCTGCGCCTGCCCAGCGTGGTCTACACGCTGCTCACCGCCGCGGCAGTGGCCTGGTTCACGCAGCGCCTGCGCAGCAACTGGCGCACCGGCGTGCTGGCAGCGGTGCTGTACCTGGCGTTTTTTTCCAGCTTTCGCTACGGACGGGTCTATCTGACGTCGGCGCCTGAGACCTTTTGGCTGGCGCTGCCAATGTGGGCGCTGCTGTGGAGCCAGTTGCGCCACCCAAACCAGGCGAGCGGCACCTGGACGCCAAGCTGGCTGGCGCGCCCCGGCGCGTGGAGCGCCCTGCCCGTGCTGCTCTGGTTCGGCCTGTTGGGCCTGAGCATGGGCCTGGGCCTGCTGTACAAATCCTTCGCGCTGGTGGCGCCGGCTGCCGCCACGCTTTGGTGCGCACTGCTGGCGGGCCAGCCACTGCGCCTGCGCCATGTGCTGCGTACTACCGCCGCAGTGGCGTGGAGCGCGGCTTTGGCGCTGGGCGTGTTTGCCCTGTGGTTTGCGCTGGACCCGGACCCGGCTGCCGTGTGGCAAGAGTTTGTGCTGGGCGAAAACGCCGGCAAGATGGCGCCCAGCCAGGGCTATTGGCGCGCCGCCCTGTGGGGCGACTACCCGATTTGGACGCAGCTGCTGGCCTACCTGGAAAACGCCGGGCTCTTGTGGTTTGTGGTCATGGGCCTGGCCTGGGCCGGTGCCAAGGCACTGTGCAACGGCAAACGCTGGCGACACATCCCGGCACCTGAACGCACGCTGTGGCTGTGGCTGCTGGTGTGGCTGGTGATTTTCAGCATTCCCAGCCAGCGCTCGGCGCGTTATGTGATTCCGGCCATGCCGGCGCTGGCCGTGCTGCTGGCGCTGCACTGGGAGCGGGTGGCGCGTGTCTGGTTTGTGCTCACGGTGGCCATCACCAGCACGGCCACCGTGCTGCTGGGGCGGATCGCCTGGGTCATGGGCGCCATGGATATTGGCGCGCCCAGCCTGCGCTGGGCCGCCATGCTGGCCGTGGCGCTGGGTTTGGCGGCAGCCCTGGCAGCCTGTCTGCGGCGCGACTGGAGCCGCAACGCCACGCTGCTGGCCTGCCTGTGCGTCTACGCCAGCTTTGGCCTGATGGTCGCCCCGCTGGACAGCGCGCAAGCCCAGTACCACCCCGCAGCCCTGGCGCAATTGCAGGGCAAACGCGTGGCCGTGCCCAACGGCTTTACCGGCCAGTACGAGCGTTTTCACTTCCTGATGCCGCACAGCACCCTGGAGCCGTTTGACGTGGCCGGACGCAACACCGGCGCGCTGCACCCCGAAATGCCGCCCGCCGAGCGCCTTACTTTCCTACTGGCCTCTTTTGACGCCGTGGTTTGGCTAGACGACGATTCCCAGGCCACCGAACCCAGTTGCGCACCCGCTTGCACCGTGCTGGGCTACCGTTGGCACGTCAAAAGCCGCCACAAAAGTGGCGAAGTCACCCTGGCCAATGTCTGGTACCCGCAGCAATGGCTGTTGGGGCGGGAATGGTTGTTGCTGCCTGGCGCGGCGCAATAAAGCAGGACCGCCGGTGGGCAAGACCGCGGTTTAAGAAGCCGAACGCCAGCGCCTTGCCACAGCGCGGATCGCGCAGCCGTTAAGCACCAGCCACAGCCAGGGATCAAGCAAGGCGTCCCACACATTGCCACTGGGCCAGCGCGACAGCGCAAACACGGCCAGGGCCACACCGACTTGCCCAACAGCGCTGGTGCGCCAGACTCCTGCCCCCGCCACCACCCAGGGCAACAAGGCCAGGGTGCAGACCAGCAGAAAAGCGGGCGGCTCAAAACCCCAGACGTAAACCTGCACAGGAAGCAGCGCAAACGTATCAAGCAGCAAAATCCAGCCCAGCAGCACCCCGGCGCCCAGATACACCGCCGCCCATGCGCCAAGGCCTTCGTGGGGGAGGTCAGCGCCGCTGGGCTGCACGGCCCCACTGGCCGCACGCCCCGGTGTGGCGCACAGCGCACAGGCCCGCGCCACCACCCCAAGCGCGAGCACGCAAGACAACACGCTGGGCACCTGAAACGCCAAGCCCAGCCAATAGGCCAAGCCCCCCTCGCCCGGCACCCAGGCCCAGGCCGCCAGCAGCCCGGCGAGCAAGGCGGTGCGCGCACCAACACCAAAACCATCACCAAGGCCAGCGTCAGCGCCCCGGCGCCTTGCGCCCAGCAGCACGACGACAGCAGCCAGCACCAGGCTCCAAGCAGCGTGGCGCAGCCAGTACAAGCTGTCCAGGGCGGGCAACACGGGCGCGCTATGGGCGCCCCAAGCGCCCGCGTCGGCCAATACAGAAAAGAGGTTCATGGCATGGCCCGGACATTGGGCGCTGCAGCGGCAGGCGCGGGGTGGGCTGAGGCCATGGCTGGGGCTCGCTGCGCGGCAGCGGTCACACGCGGGCCACCATCGGCCACCCAATCCAACCGCTGCCAGGCAATGCTTTTGCGCTGGTCGGTGTAACTTACCCACAGGCTGCGGTCGGCCCAGGCCAGTGCCGGGTAAGAAAACTCCTGGCCCGGCACGCCGTCCACCAGATCGCGCTGCGTGGACCACTGCGCGCCATCGGCAGAACGCGCCAGACGCAGACTTTGGCGGCTGAAGGTGGACGGGTTGAACACCAGTAAATGCTGCGCGCCCACGCTCAGGGTGGCGATACCTGCGTCGGGGTTGTCCAGCGGCAGGTCGGGCGCGTCGTGCCAGGTTTGGCCGCCGTCATGCGTCTGGGCAACACCGATTTTTCCCAGAGGCCGGGTGTCGCGCAGCAGGGCCAGCCAGTCCGTGGCCGACGTGGCCAGCAGGGCTGGTTGCAATTGGTGTGTGCGTTGCGACATACGCGCCATGCCAAGCCATTCGCCCTGGGCGTCAAAGCGCAGCGCCACCGGGGTTTTTGCCCCCAGCTCGAAATAGGCAGGCAGCACCATGCCACCGTCGGCCAGCGGCAGCGGCGCGGTGCGCACCAAATAGCTCAGGTTCCACAGCCAGGACAAGGGCAGCACGCGCAGCGGCTCAAACTGCAAATCAGACGCGCTGCTGTCCGGTGCCTGGCGCAAATGCAGCACGCGTGACGCCGCCCAACCGCCCCAACCCGTGGCCACCACAAACAGGTGCATGCGCCCGTTCGCGTCCACCCACGCCACCGGGTTGCCCAAGCGGCGCAGGCCAAAACCCAGTTGCGCACCCATGGCGTGGCGGTTGACTACGATGCGTGCCGGGCTCCAGGCCTGGCTGGCGCGGTCAAATCGGGACGCGGCAATCTGCACATTGGGCGCGCTCTCGCGGTCGCCCGCAAACCAAAAGGCGGTCAAGGCCGCCGAATCGCCCGCGGGCATGGCCACCAGCACGCTGGCATGCGCTGCGGGCACGCCCGCCGGCATAGGAATGGTGCCGCGCGCCACCGGCGCCCAGTGCCCAAGGGCGGCGGCTTGTTCACCGGACAAGCCCGGCGCGGGTGATGCCCTGGGGCGCGGGCTGGCGCTTGGGCCTTGCGCGGTCTGCAGCGCCCAGACGGCCAGCAGCACGAGCAAGACACAACCCGCACGCGGCAAGAATCCAGGGTGAAAAAACATGGTCGGATCTTATCGGGCTGCCCAAGGGCGGCGTTATGGCGCGCCGCACTGGGCCGGATCCGGGCAGGGTTGACCGGCGCGCGGCCACATCCTGGCGCCAACCCGCGCCAGCTGTGGCCCAATACCGGCTTCGTATTTGTCAATCACATGGAGACACCCCCCATGAGCAGCATCCTCAGCATCACGCCTTTGTCCGCGCCGCCTTGGCCGACCATGGACCCGTTTTTGTTTTGCGTCCACCACCTGGACCACTACCCGCGCGGCAACGCCGCCATGGGCCCCGACGCGAGCCTGCAAGGACGCAATCTGGGCCAGGACTTTGCGGGCAAGGACGGCTGGAGCATGTACCACGGCAAGACCATTCCCGGCTTTCCGGCCCACCCGCACCGCGGCTTTGAGACGGTGACCATCGTGCGCCAGGGCCACATCGATCATTCGGATTCGCTGGGCGCCACTGCCCGCTTTGGCCCGGGCGATGTGCAGTGGCTGACTGCGGGCAAGGGCATCGTTCACTGCGAAATGTTTCCGCTGCGCAAGATGGATGCGCCCAATTCAGCCGAGCTGTTCCAGATTTGGCTCAATCTGCCGGCCAAAAACAAAATGGCCGAGCCGCACTTCACCATGTTTTGGGGCGAAAACGTGCAAACCCTGCACCACCAAGACGCGCAAGGCCGCGCGACCGAGGTGATGGTGGCCGCCGGTGCGTTGGACGGCGCCCGGGGCCTGCCGCCGCCGCCCGACTCCTGGGCCAGCGAGCCCGACTCCGACCTGGCCATCTTCACCCTGCGCATGGCACCTGGCGCGCGCTGGACGCTGCCCGGCGCCCGCCACGCAGGCACGCGCCGCCAGCTCTATTTCTTCCAGGGCCAGACCCTGTCCATGGGGAACACGTCGGTGAACGTACAGTCGGTGGTGGAAGTGCGGGCCCAAGACGCGCTGGAACTGGTCAACGGCGACCAAGAGGCAGAACTGCTGATGCTGCAAGGCCGCCCGATTGGCGAGCCGGTAGCGCAGTACGGACCTTTTGTGATGAACACCCAGGCCGAAATCCACCAGGCTTTTGCCGACTACCGCCGCACCGAGTTTGGCGGTTGGCCCTGGGGGGCGAGCGATCCGGTGCATCCGCGTGACACAGGGCGCTTCGCCCGGCACGCCGACGGTCGCGTGGAGGAACGCTGAGACACAGATCGCACGCTTTGCCGCCATGGGGCGCGGCTTGGCCCTGAGGGCCGCGCCGCAGGCCTTGCGACAAGCGAAGTTTGATTAGCGAAAAAAGCGTTGCAAGGTGCGCCACACCGTCCAGGCCCGGCCCAGCGTGGACAAAGCCTTGCGCGGCTTGATGGCCACGACCACCGCCACCAAAGCCGCCAGGTACGCGGGATGGCGGCGCAACCAAAGCAGCCCGCCTTTTACCCGGTCGGCCTGCGCAAAGGGCGCGACCAGCACCTCGCTTTGAACGGAGAGTTCGCGGCGCAACTGGGCGCTGCGCCAGATGGCGCGCTCCTGGCGCAAGCGCAGTTCCACGTCTTGTGCGTTCACAGGCAAACCTGCCACTGCGACAGCCCTGTGCGACCCGCCCTCATTGCTGGCCCCGGTCGCGCGCCAGCTCTTTGGCGCTGGCGTGGAACATACCGCGCGGATGGTGCAAGCGCCGCCGCGCCAGCCCCAGCAAGCCCGCGCCGCCGCCCAAAAACAACAAGGCCAAGCCCGCAGCAGCGGCAAAGCGCAAGTGATCGGGGAACATCAGCACTACGGTGCCGCACAAGAGCACCAAGCCCAGCGCCAGGCACACCAACGCCACGGCCACAAACACCAAAGCGTCGAGCACGCGGCGTTTTTCGGCCTCTAGCTCGGTGCCCAGCAGCTCCAGGCGCACTTGCGCCGTCTCCAGCAGCGTGAACAGCAACTGGCGCAATGACGCCAGCAAGCCGCCGGGCGCAGACGTGCGCGTGCCGGAGTGCTTGTTGAAGGGTTCCTTGTTCGGGGATTCGCTCATCGCGCGCGGGCGCCCGGACTAGCGTCGACCGACCAGCAGTCCGACCACCAGGCCGATGCCCGCCGCGATGCCAATCGACTTCCAGGGGTTTTCGTGCACAAATTCGTCGGTGGCGTGGCCAGCGGCCTTGGCCCGCAATACGGCGCTGTCTTGCAGGTCTTTGAGATCGCGGGTGGCCTCGGCCAAACGCGCTTCCACACGGGCACGCACGCCCACCGCACTCTCGCCCACCTGGTCGGCCGTCATGCGCAGCACCTCCTGGGCGTCGTCAATAACGACGCGCAGATCGTGCATGAGTTTGGCTTTGTGTTCGGCGTCAATTGAAATCATGGAAAACTCCAGAAAGTTGTGAATGCCACCACTTTAGCTCTGGGCCGGAACCCGGCCTTGACCCACGTCATTAAACCAATCTTATGTTTCGGGCCTTAGCCCGGCGCGCCGCCCTGCGGTCTTTAGGCTGCGAAAATACGGCAACTACTACTCCACAACGGAACACTTCCCATGGCCCTCATCCCCGCCACCATCCTCACCGGCTTTTTAGGCGCAGGCAAGACCACTGTGCTCAAGCGCATCCTGAGCGAAGCCCACGGCCAAAAAATTGCGGTGATTGAAAACGAGTTTGGCGAAGAAAACATTGACAGCGACATTTTGGTGTCCGACACCACCGAGCAAATCATCCAGATGAGCAACGGCTGCATCTGTTGCACCATCCGCGAAGACCTGCGCGCCACGCTGCAAGAGCTGGCCGAGAAAAAGCGCAAAGGCGAGCTCGACTTTGACCGCGTGGTAATCGAGACCACCGGCCTGGCCGACCCCGGCCCGGTGGCGCAGACCTTTTTCATGGACGATGAGGTGGCGGAGTCCTATCTGCTGGACGCGATTTTGACGCTGGTGGACGCCAAGCACGCGCCCGACCAGCTCAACGACCGCCAGGAAGCCCGGCGCCAGGTGGGCTTTGCCGACCAGATATTCATCAGCAAGTCTGAACTGGTCTCGGCTGACGCGCTGGACGCGCTGCAACACCGGCTCAAGCACATGAACCCGCGCGCTGCGCAACACACGGTGCACTTTGGCGAAGTGGCGATCAAAGACTTTTTTGACCTGCGCGGCTTCAACCTGAACGCCAAACTCGACATCGACCCCGATTTCCTGAGCGCAGACACGCATGACCACGACCATGACCACGGGCATGGGGGCCACGACCACCATGACCATCAACACGGCGAAGCCTGCGACCACCCCTCGCATGCCGACCACAGCGGCCACCACCACCATGTGGACGATGACGTCAAAAGCTTCGTCTTCAAGTCCGAGCGGCCCTTTGACCCGGCCAAGCTGGAAGACTTTTTGGGCGCGGTGGTCAATATCTACGGCCCACGCATGCTGCGCTACAAAGGCGTTCTTTATATGCAGGGCAGCGAGCGCAAGGTGATCTTCCAAGGCGTGCACCAACTCATGGGCAGCGACCTCGGGCCAGCCTGGGCGACGGGCGAGGTCAAGAACAGCAAACTGGTGTTTATCGGCATCGACTTGCCCAAAGACATCTTGCTGCAAGGGATGGAACAGGCATTGGTGTAATTTTCGACGACAATCGGCACATTGCTGCGGCGCAGCAATTTCACCATCAAAGCTTTCTCCTTTTTTCCGGATGCCGTATGTTGGTCGCACTTTTGCAGATGATGGGGATTCCCATGGGTAAACCTGTACACTCCCGCGCCGAAGGGGCTGGCAAGCTGCCCGCGTCCCGTGCCGGGGAACCAGAACCCCGGATCCCCGACCATCGCGTTTCTGTTAGGAGACAAGAAGTGAAAGCCACCAAAGCAAGCCCCAGCAAAGCAAACGCGGGAGCCGCTGCACCTGCCAAGACGGCCAAAACCGCCAAGCCTGCTGCCAAACCTGCGGCTGCGCCCGCCAAAGCCAAGGCTGCGCCTGCGGTGCCTGCCAAGACCGCTGTTGCGGCGAAAAAACCTGCTTCCTCGAACAAGCCAGTAGCCCCGGCCGCTCCAGCCAAAAAAGCAGCAGCATCGGCCAAGAATACCGTGAGCACCCCGGCCAAGCCGACGGCGGCACCCGCTGCCAAGAAGCCCTTGGCCGCCAAAGCTCCGGCAAAAAAAGCCGCAGCCACCAAACCCAGCGCAAAACCCACGGTCGCGGCCAAACCGACGGCGGCCCCAAAGCCCGTCGCCGCCGCTGTTGTGGCGAAAGCCTCCCCCAAAACCACCAAAGCCAAGACGCCAGACGTCGTGGTCGAACCCCAAACCAAACCCCCTGTGAATGCAATTGCCCCCAAACCTGCCACCCCTGTTTCCGTGCCTGGCGTCGTAAGCTCCGTTCCCACCAAATCGGGTCGCCCGTCATCGCGCCTGGCCCAGTTGACCGTGCCGTCCATGGCGCAGTCGGTTGCATCGACCGCTGCCAAAGCCAGTTTTAACCCGTCGAGCCACGCCCCTTTTGCTGCGCCGGTGATCCCCGCCATTGTCAAAAAAGACAGCAAACTCGCCAACAACTGGAAAACCACCCCTGTGGAGCGCTTGAGCGACGCGGAGTTGCTGGCCATGCCCGACTCCGAGTACATGAATGACGTGCAATTGGCCGCCTTCAAAATCAAACTCAGTATTCTTAAGCGCGACATCCTGAGCAATGCTGGCGAAACCACTGAGCACTTGCGGGAAGACACCTCGGTCGTGCCCGACCCGGCGGACCGCGCCACAATCGAAGAAGAGCACGCACTGGAGCTGCGCACCCGCGACCGCGAGCGCAAGTTGCTTAAGAAAATTGAGCAATCGATCGCACGCATTGACGCGGGTGACTACGGCTACTGCGACGAAACCGGCGAAGCCATCGGCGTAGGCCGCTTGCTGGCGCGCCCCACCGCTACGCTGTCACTCGAAGCGCAGCAGCGCCGCGAGCTCAAACAAAAAATGTTCGGTGATTGAGGTCTAGCTGCGCGCCGGGTGCCAGCCGTGACTGACAGCAAAGCCTCCCCAGCTTCGGGCACCCGCATGCCGGCCACCGCCGATGGCGAGAGCGCGCTGGCCACATCGATTCGAAAAGAGTGGATGCGCCAGGTCAGCGTCGTACGAAAGCAGGAATTTGCCTACTTGCGCGGCGTGCTCAAACGCGATGCAGGTGACGGGGCCGAGCCCACGTTGGCCGGCGTTCCGGTACGCCCACCGACCGCAGGCAAGGTGCGGGGCGACACCCTCAAGAAAATCGACGAAATCGAAGCGCAACTCGACAATTTGTGGCACGCGACCCGCAGCAAACTGCGGGAATCAGGCTTCAGCCTCGGGTCCGCCCTGTCGGGAACGACACTGGCACAGGTATCCGCGCTCAGAACCGCACCGCTTTTGCCTGCGGCGACGGACACGCTGCAGCAGGCAAGCCAATTCATGCGGCACACCGAAATGCCCAGTTCGGTGCTGCTCATGCCAATGGTGGAGGCCGCTACCACAATACTAAGCACAGATGACGCGCCACAAATCCAAAATGTGGCGCCAGCACCCCAGGCGTCAGAACCAGCCGCCAGCGAACTGGCGTTGGACACAGCAGCCACGCTGTTCGCCGACGCCGACTATCGAGGTGCCGAGCGCGCCCTGCTGCGCACGGTCGCTGGCAAGAGGGATGTTGATGTGCAATGCTTGCTGGGTCTGCTCGAGATTTACCGCGCCACCGGCGACCAAGTTCAGTTTGACGCGCTGGTGCTGGACTATTTCCATTGCTGGGGCGGACGCACACCGCAATGGCACAGCGGCCCGGTGGCGCGCCCGGGCGCAGGCAAAGCCAGTTACGACGTGCCCGCCGATGACACGCGCTTTGGCACGGCAGACTTGGAAGCTGCGCAGGTGTGGCGTTGCCCGGCCCTGCTCAACTTGGCTGCCGCGCGCAAATTGCGTGCCCACTGGCTCGCCAACAACCCCTGTGGCATCGACTGGACTGCTTTAAGCAGCATAGATGCCGCAGCCAGCGCAGAACTGGTGGCCTGCTTTACGCAAGCGCAAAGTGCACCCTCACAGCTGGTGTTTGTGAACATGCACAAGTTGCTCGGAGTACTGGAGCAAGCCACACCCCAAGGACAAGCGCACGTAGCGCGCAGCCTGTGGGAACTGCGTTTTTGCTTGCTCAGCCTGATGCAGATGCGCACCGCGTTTGATACTGCGGTCACCGACTTTTGCCTGACCTACATTGAGCCGGCCCCACAGTGGAAGGTCTCACAGATCAACTTTATTGGCGACGCGCTGGACGCTGCGCCTGCGCCCTTCGACGGCTCCAAAGCCAGGTCTTGGCGCTTGCAGGGCCATGTGCTGGGCGAAACAGGGTTGGGCTTGCCCGAAATTCCTGCCCTGTCAAAACCTCAGCGCATCGCTATTTCCTGCGCAGCGCTGGTGCGCATGGACGCTGGCGCCATCGCGCAGCTGAGGGAGTGGCTGCACCTGGCCAAGGCAAAAATGGCCGAAGTGCACCTGCAGGAGGTGGGTGTACTGGTCGGTACCGCCTGGTCTGCAGCCGGTATTGGCACTTTGGCGCAGGTTCATCTGCGCGACTTTAGCTAGGCCACACCCCATCTTGCGGGTTTGCGCGCAAGTTGCAGCGCCAAACCATAAGACGGCGGGTACAGGGTCTGCCGCGCCCTGCCGTTCATTTGAACCATTACTTTCATTAGATAGCCTAAGTCCTTAATCTAGAACATCTTTTCACCCAAATCTTAATGAAAGAACGCTCCTAAGTCTTTGATTTCATTGGAAAAAATTGATCCAGACCTGTCGCAGACGCCCAATTTGCTGGTAAAGTGCAACTAAGTGCAAAAAAGTGCAATTTAGTGGTAAATATGGCGGCGCAAAGCCGTTGAACCACGCGCGTTGGAAAAGAGGGTCTCTGTGGTGTTTCAAGGTGCTTCGTCACTCACGCTGGATGCAAAGGGGCGGCTGTCTGTGCCGACCCGGCACCGTGACGTGCTCAGTGCCGTGGCCGCCGGTCTGCTGACCATCACCAAACACCCCCACGGTTGCCTGATGGTTTTTCCCCGCCCGGAGTGGGATTTGTTTCGCGACCGGATTGCCGCGCTGCCCATGTCGGCCCAGTGGTGGAAGCGCATTTTTCTGGGCAACGCCATGGACGTGGAGCTCGACGGCACCGGGCGCATCCTGATTTCGCCCGAACTGCGCACCAGCGCAGGCATCAGCAAAGACACCGTGCTGCTGGGCATGGGCAACCACTTCGAACTGTGGGACAAAGCCACTTACGAAGCCCAAGAAGCCAAGGCAATGCAAGAGCAGATGCCCGACGTGTTCAAAGACTTCTCCTTTTGAGCGCCGCTGTGGACGCAACGCTTGAGCACACCACAGTCTTGCTGCACGAAGCGGTGGATGCCCTTCTCGAAAACACCCCCGAAAGCAATAGCGCCCCTGAAGACGGCGTGTACGTAGACGCCACGTTTGGGCGCGGCGGACACTCCCGGCGCGTTTTGTCGCGCCTCTCGTCCAGCGGCCGCTTGCTTGCCTATGACCGCGACCTGGAGGCCGTAGCCCGCGCCAGCGACATCACCGATTCCCGCTTTTCGATCCGGCAGACAAGCTTTTCCCACTTGGGGGAGTTGGCCCCAGCCAGTGTGGCCGGCATTTTGATGGACCTGGGCGTGAGTTCGCCCCAGATTGACAGCCCGCAGCGGGGGTTTAGCTTTCGCTTTGAAGGTCCGCTGGACATGCGCATGGACACCACGCGCGGCATCAGCGTAGCCCAGTGGCTGGCCGACGCGGACCTGGAACACATTACGGAGGTGATACGTGACTACGGCGAAGAACGGTTTGCTAGCGGCATTGCAAAGGCGATTGTCGCGCGCCGACAAGAGCACGGGCCCCTTGCTACCACCACCGAATTGGCCCAACTCGTGGCTGACACGGTCAAAACCCGCGAGCCGGGCCAGAACCCTGCAACGCGCACATTTCAGGCTTT
>CANFNE010000002.1 GCA_947448105.1 Burkholderiales bacterium | reverse complement strand
CCAGCACGTCGCTGCCAAAGTTGCCGGTTTTGCGCACCGCCGCGCTGTCGCTGCCGGTGGGCGGCTGCGCCAGGCCCACCAGCGTGGCGCGCACCGCTTGCAGCGCGGTCTGGGGCTCGTCCAAAGACACTGCCAGATCGTGCAGCAGCACTTCAAGTGCGGGCTCACCGTCCAGGGTCAGCACCACGTTGTCCTGGCAGTCGGTCACGACCCGGGTTTTGGAGACCGGCTTGCAGCCTTGGGTGACGCGCGACACCAGATCGACTTCTGGGCCAAAGGCCACGCCGCTTAAGCCCCCGCTGAATACGCCCCCGGCGTGTCCCTGGCCGCGCACATTGCCGTCGGCGGCCAGCGCAAACTGCACGCTGGTGCTGCGGCTGCTGGCCAGGCCACCAAACAAATAGCCTGAGTCGGTACGCGCGGCCATCTCGCTGAGCAGTTCGCCCAGATCGGCGGTGCTGGGGTCGGCGTGCACCAGCGCGGTGTGGGCCTCAAAGCCCAGGCCCAGCGGCGCCACGCCCGAGAACACGCGGTACTGGTCGCTGGGCAGATCCAGCAGCATTACGGCCAGCGCTGGCTCATCAAAGTATTCGGCATTGTTGGTGGCAATTCCAATGCCCACCGTGCCTGACCAGTCGGTGACCATGGGCAATTCACCGCTCAGGAAATCGAGCAGGTCTTTGGCCTCGTGCGCATAGTGGTCGGTGATGTAGAGCAGCGCCAGCGTGGGTGCCGGGGCGTGGGCTGCGTCGGCCAACTGCGCGCGCAATTGCGCCAGCACCAAGCCAGCCGCCATCTGCCACTGCGGGTGGGTGGCGTGGGCGTAAGAAAAAACCTTCATGCAAGCTTCATGCAGGGGCGCGCTGCCTTAGGTGCTGCGGCGGCGCGCAGGGGCGGCTTTGCGTGCTGGGAGTTTTTTTGCAGGCGCTTTTTTGGCGGCAGCCTTTGGAGTTGCTGCCTTTTTGGCCGGGGCTTTGGTGGCTGCAGCCTTGCCGGCGGCGGCCTTGCCTGCAGCTGCGGCTTTTTTGGCTGCTTCCTTGACCACGCCTGGCGCAGCGGCGACCTTGTCGCTCACTTCCTTGAAGGCGTTGGCGGCAATGCTCTGGAACTGCTGCGTCAGCGACCCCCACAGTTGCAGCGGGTCCACCACACCTGCGGTGGGTTTGGCATCCGTGGCGCGAGCGGCGGGTTCTGGAGCCGCAGCGGGTGCGGGTTCTGCCTTGGCCGCAGCCGGTGGCATGGGCCAGCCCGAGGTGCTGGGCGACGCCGCAGGTGCAGCGCTGGCGCCAGGCATTCCCATGGTGAAGTTCATGCCCTTCAAGGTGGCCATGGTCATTTTTTGTACTTCAAGCGCCTGGATGGTGGCGCTCAGGGCGCGTGAATTTTGTTCCAGCCAGAACTGCACGTGCTTGAGTTCTTCGATGCGTTTCTCCAAGTCTTCCATGTTCAGGCTGGGCACCAGCCACTGCGACAGGTTGGGCAGGGCGGTAGCGCCCGCGCCCGCGCCGCCGCCCGCGCCCTTGGCCAGGTTTTGCAGAAAGTCAAAACCGGGGACAAATTTGCCAAAACCCGAGGTGTCAGTGCTGCTCATGTCGGTCTCCTGTGGTGGTTGGTACGAAGCCAGACAAGCTTAACTGATGGTTGCCGCCCCAAGCGGGCGCACGAGCCCGGTTTTGTCACCAGTTGTCGTCGCTGCTGCCACCGCTGTCGGGAGCGTCCCAGCTGTCACCCGCGCCGGCGTCAAAGCTGCCCATGTCGGGCGGCGCTGGGGCGTCAAAGGGCACGTAGCCCGCACCGTTGCTGCCCGAGGCTTGCGCGCCTTGGTTGGCGCCGCTGTGGTGGTCGCCTTCAAAGGCCTTGGTCAGCGCGTAACCCGCAGCGAGTCCGGCCACGCCGCCGAGCACCGCGCCGCCCACGCCGGAGCCGACACCGCCTTGCATAGGCGCGCCATAGCCAGGGCCATAGCCGGGTGCATAGCCTGCGGCGGGTCCGCCGGGGTAGGCCGGGGCGTTGGGCGTGAACTGGGCGCCAAAGCCGCCCGGTGCCGCCGGGGCTGTGGGCGCATAAGCCCTGTTTGCGGGCGCGGCCTGGGCCTGGCTGCGCCGGATCACAAAGGCCACCAGCACCAGCACGCCAATGCCCAGGAGCACGTAGTTCAAGTTCAGTGCCGGGCTGGCCGGGGCCGGGGCGGCGCTCAGCGGCTCGGCGACATGGGCGGCCGCCGCAACGGACGGCAGCTTGGCCGCGCTGGCGGCCGCGCTGATTTTGTCCAGGGTCTGCTGGAACTTCTCGGGGCTGGCGGCAAATTTCAGGCTGCTGTCAATGGCTCTGGCGCGCTGCACTTCGGCCAGGGCTTCGTCGTACTTGGCTTCGCGGGCCAGCACCTGGCCGAGTTCGTAGTGGGCGCGGGCGCTGCCGGGTTTGTCTTGCAGCACTTCGCGCAGCATGGTTTCGGCCTGGGTCAGGTGCCCGGCGTTGACGGCGGCCTCAATGTCTTTGGGCGCGGGCAAGGCCAGCGCCAGGGCGCAGGCGCCCATCAGCGCAGCAGCGCCCAGCCAGCGGGTGGCGCGGCGCATCAAGGGGGTGACAGTGGATTGCATGGGCTTTCTCGGTGGTGGAACAAGCAGGGCCCGACTGTAGTGCGCCCGTATGCTGCTTTTATTTAGATTGTGTAAACCTGCACGCATGCAGCAAGGGCAGGCCGCCGTGCCTGCCAGAGATAATGATTGCTTTCCACAGTGGCATGTTTTAAGGCCGGGCCACCGTGCTTGGCGCCGTTTGGCGGCAGGATTCCACAGGCTACTTTTTGTGTTGCACCCATGACGCTTGTTCCCCCGCCGCGCTTTGTCACTGGCTCCCCTTTGCGCCACGTGGTGGTCATGGCCAGCACCGGCGCCATTGGCCTGGTGGCGGTGTTTGTGGTGGACCTGATCAACCTTTTTTATATTTCGCGCCTGGGTGAGCAGGCCATTGCTGCGGCCGTGGGTTTTGCCGGTGTGGTGGGGTTTTTTCACACCTCGGTTTGCATCGGTTTGATGATTGGTATTACCGCGACCGTCTCGCGCAAGATTGGCGCGGGCCACGCGGCGCAGGCCCAGCGCATGGCCAGTCACAGCCTGCTGCTGATGGCGGGCATTGCTGCGGTGCTGGCGCTGGCTACGCTCGTCTTTTTGGAGCCCTTGCTGTGGGCCTTGGGTGCGCGCGGCGAAGTGGCGGTGCTGGCCCAGCGCTACCTGACGGTGACCATGCCTTCGGTGCCAATGCTGGCCGTGGGCATGGCGAGTTCGGCACTGTTGCGCTCGGTGGGCGCCGCGCGCCGCGCCATGGTGGTCACTTTGGGTGCGGCGGCGGTCACCGCCGTGCTCGACCCGCTGTTTATCTTTTATTTCGGCATGGGCCTGGAAGGCGCAGCCGTGGTGTCGGTGATTTCGCGCAGCGTGCTGCTGGCCATCGGCTTGCATGGGGTGGCGCGCGTGCACCGCATGCTCGGGCCCCTGGAGCGCGCGCATTTTTGGGCGGATGCGCGGGTCTTGTCGGCGGTGGCGGGGCCTGCGGTCATGACCAACCTGGCCACGCCTGTGGGTGCCGCTTTTGTGACCCACAGCGTGGCGCAGTTCGGCGCCTCGGCGGTGGCCGGGCAGGCCACGGTGGACCGTTTGACGCCGGTGGCGTTTGGGCTGATTTATGCGCTCAGCGGTGCGGTGGGCCCCATCCTGGCGCAAAACCTGGGTGCCAAGCGCTACGACCGCGTGCAGCAAACCCTGCGCGCAAGCCTGGGTTTTATGGTGGCGGCAGTGGCAGGCGCCTGGCTCTTGCTGGCGGTGTTGCAAGGGCCGTTGACGCGGGCTTTTTCGCTGGATGGCGAGGCCGCGCTGCTGTTGCAGGCCTTTTGCAGCTGGCTGGCGGCAGGTTTCTTTTTTGCCGGCGCCTTGTTTGTGGCAAACGCGGCCTTTAACAACCTCGGGCGCCCGCTGTGGTCCACCGGTTTTAACTGGGCGCGCGCCACCTTGGGCACGATTCCGCTGGCCTGGTGGGGCGCGCGTTATGGTCCCGTGGGCGTGTTGGCGGGGCAGGCACTAGGCACCGCCGTGTTTGGCGCCCTGGCCATGTGGATGGCGGTGCGCCTGACCTCCAATTTGGGGAAATAACAGGGAGCTGCCAAGTGCCAGCGCGGCATTGCGATGGGCGTGTCGGGCCTGGCGCGGTCAGCGCCCTCTAGTCGGCGCGGGCGATGGCGGCGCGCAATTCGTCCATCACGCGGGCGTCCATGCGGGCGCATTCCCACAGGCGGGCTTCTTCACGGGCTTGCTGGGCCGACGCGAACCAAGCGTCTACGGCTTGGGCCATCGCCATGCTGGCGCGACGCAAAGGGCGCGCAAAAAAGGCCAGACCGGCAAATACCAAGCTCCACAAGGCCACCCAGCCCAGCAACAAATGGCCATCGGCCCAGTTTTCAATGACCTGATCGGCCACCACCAAGAGCGAGGCCAGCACGGCCGACAACAAAACTCCAGCCAAAGTTTGAGAGGCTTCGCCGGGTTTGGCGGAGGCTTTGGCGGCACGGGGAAAATCAAATCCAGCAAAACGACGCATGGTGTACTCCTGAAAAACAGACGAAAAAGAACGGGTTTCTTTTCACAATGGGGTGGATACTAGGGTTAATACCAATGCCGGTCTACTTTTGATTTGTGATGATTGGCATTCATCAAATTTATATATGCCCGCACCCACCTTGCATTTGCGCACCTTTGATCTGAACCTGCTCAAGGTCTTTGACGTGGTGATGGCCGAGCGCAACCTGACGCGTGCCGCGCAGGTGCTGGCGCTCACCCAGCCCGCCGTGAGCAACGCTTTGCGCCGCCTGCGCGAGGCTCTGGACGACGAGATATTGGTCCGCCAGGGCCGCAGCCTGCAACCCACGCCCAAGGCGCTGGAGCTGTGGCCCGAGATCCGCGCCACGCTTGAGCGCCTGCAAACCACGCTGGCGCCGCGGGTTTTTACCCCCGCCAGCGCCCAGCACAGCTTTGTGCTGACCATGGCCGACGCTACGGCTTCTGAGCTGATGGTCGGCCTGGTCACCGCCCTGAGCCAGCAGGCGCCCGGCGTGTCCCTGCGCACCGTGCCTCTGACCACGCGCGACCCGCGCCGCCTGCTTGAAGAGGGCCTGGTGGACTTGGCCATCGGACATTTCCCGGCCGTGCTGTCCGACCTGGCGGCCCAGGCCCAGGCGGGCGACGCGGCGCAGTTTTTCCACCAGCGCCTGTTTGCCAGTGACTATGTGTGCGTCATGCGCCGGGGCCATCCGCTGGCCGAAGGCGCGCTCACGCTCGACGCCTACTGCCAGGCGCAGCACATGTTGGTGAGCTTTTCGGGCCGTGCTTTTGGTCTGATTGACGAGGCGCTGGCGGGTCTGAACCGCAGCCGGCGCGTGGTGCTGACCGTCAACCAGTTTTTCACCACCGGCAAGGTGGTGGCGCATTCGGATTTGCTGACTGTGTTGCCGCGCCATTTTTTGAACGTCACCGGCTTCGAGTCTGAATTGCTGGTGCGCGAACTGCCGTTTGAGGTGGCACCCATCCACGTCGATTCGCTCTGGCACCGTCGCCACGACCAGGACGGCGCCCACGCCTGGCTGCGCGCGCAGGTGCACGCCGCCGCCGTGCAGGCCTTTGCGCCCCGTGATTTGCTGGAGCACTTGTGAAAATTCAACTGCTCTCGGATTTGCATCTGGAAAGCCAGCCGCAGTTTTTGCCCGGGCAAGCGCCGCTTCCGGCCGGGGGCGCCGACCTGCTGGTGCTCGCTGGCGACATTGGCTCTTACCAAAGCGGCTCCAAGCTCAGCGACACCGACTTTGGCCTGGCTCCGTTTTCGCCCCTGCACGGCTGGCCGACGCCGGTGGTGTTTGTACCTGGCAACCACGAATACGACGGCCTGGACTTTGACGCCACCCACGAACGCTTGCGCGCGACCTGTGCGCGCTTGCAGATCGGCTGGCTGGAGCGCGAGGCGATGCTCGGGCCCTGGACCGACCGCGCGGGCCGCCCGGTGCGCCTGCTCGGCACCACGCTATGGACCGACTTTGACGCCCTGGGGCCGCAGGCAGACGCCGCGCCCAAAGCGCGCACCGGCGGGCCCAGCGCAGGTGAAAACTTGTTGGCGCAGCAGCTCAAAGCGCGCGACAAGGCCTTTCGCGCTGCCAACTTCTATTTGAAAAAAGCCCGCACTACACGCCACGGCGCGCCCTTTTTGGCCGCAGAGATGCGCGAGCAGGCGCTGGCGTGCCAAGACTGGCTGCGCCAGGCGCTGGACACGCCGTTTGAAGGCAGCACCGTGGTGGTGACGCACTTTGCGCCCAGCCTGCGCAGCGCCGACCCGCGCTACGGCCTGGTGCCGGGCACCGCGGGTTTTTGCAGCGCGCTGGACGATTTGCTGCCCCAGGCCCGGCTCTGGTTGCACGGCCACCTGCATGCCCCGCAAGACTATGAGCACCAAGGCTGCCGCGTGGTGGCCAATCCGCTGGGCTATGCGCGCAAGAACGAACAGGCTTTTTTTCGGCCCAGCGACTGCATCGAAATTTGACGCAGGCAGGCGCCCGATCAGCGTGCGCTCAGGCCTTCAAAACAGCTGGCCATCACCATGTCGATGATTTGCGCGTCGTTGTGCTGGCCGCCCATGCGCAAAAACTCAAGCACGGGGTCGCAGGCGCGGGCGTACAGCGTGTAGAGCACCGCAATGGCGGGCAGCGCCGGGTTGAGCAAGCCCTGGGCCTGGGCCGCTTCAATCCAGGTGCCCAGGCAGTCGCTGACCTCAATCAGGCCGTCCATGTAGGTCGCGTCGGCGATCAGTTTGGCGCGCAAGGTGGAGTTTTGGCTGGGCAGCGAAGGCATTTCGCCACGCAGCTTGAGTTCCATGGTCCAGCGTGCCACGGTGCGCAACTGCTCCAAGGGCGCGGCCGGCGGCAAGTCGCGCAGGTAGTTTTGGGCGCGCTGCATGACCCGCACCATGGCCGCAGCGGCCAGGTCTTCCTTGCTCGAGAAATGCTTGTACAAGCTGGCTTTGGCAATGCCTACGCTGGCGGCCACCTCGTCCACCGTCATGGCCTCAAAGCCTTTGTCGGCCAACAGGCGGCTGGCGGTCTGGATGATGGCGTCCTCGCGCGCCTGCAGCATTTGGGTCTTGAAAGAAACTTTGGCGGGCGCGGTGGAGTTCATGGCCACAGTTTAGCCGCCTGCGTCTTGCGGCAAAGGGTGTGGCTGATTTATGACTGTGCGGTATTTTTGGACAGCACGCGTCGCGCGGCTTGCGAGAGCGCAGCGGTCAGGCGGTCGATGACCACGGAGTCCAGGTTCCAGCAGTGCCAGTACAGGTTGACCGGCAGGCTGTGCGCTGTCGCCAGATTCACCAGTGCGCCGCTGTCCAACTGGCTTTGCACCCGCAAGCGCGGCAGCACTGCGGCGCCCCAGCCGGCCAGCGCGGCGTGCACCTGGCCCTCCGAACTGGGCACAAAGCGCTGGTTGAGTGCCACCCGGCGCAGGCCCCAGGCGCTGGCCACAAATTCGGCGGGACTGTCGTCTTTGCGGTTGAAGGCGATAAAGGGAATGTCGCGAAAGTTGTGGGCGTTAAGCCCCTGCGGGCAATGCGCCTGGGCGTAGGCGGCGCTGGCCACGGCCACGTAGTGCATGGCGCCAAGCTCCAAGACCTTGCAACCCCGCAGCGCGGGTTGCAAGGTCGTGACGCAACCCAGCACCTGGCCTTCGCGCAGCCACTCGTGGGTAAAGTCCTGGTCGTCGGTGATGATTTCCAGCGGCAGTCCGGCGGCAATCAGCGGATCCAGCGCGTCCAACGCCCAGGTCGCAATGCTGTCGGCGTTGATGGCGATCGACACCCGGTCTTCCTCGCGGCTGGCGCCCGGGGCGAGTTCTTGCAAATCCCCTTCCAGATCGGCGCGCAGCAAGCGCATTTGCATGGCGTGCTTGAGCAGCAATCGCCCGGCGGCCGTGGGGCGCACGGGGCGGGTGCGCACCAGCAGCACAGTGCCCACCTGTGCTTCGAGTGCGCGCAGACGCTGCGACACGGCGGACTGGGTAATCGACAGGCGCACGGCGGCGCGCTCAAAACCGCCTTCTTCCACGATGGCGGCCAGACATTCCAGCGCGGCGGAATCAAAAATTCGCATGGGCTTTTTTATTAGGCGTGCTAATGTTCACTCTTAAGCAATAATTTTACTGTTACTGGACCGCGCAATCGCGCACACTCACGCCCCATGAACATCATCGTCTTGGGCGCCGGCATCATCGGCATCAGCACCGCCTGGCATTTGGCCGAACGTGGCCACCAGGTGACCGTGGTCGAGCGCCAAAGCGGTGCCGCACTGGAAACCAGTTTCGCCAACGCCGGGCAAATCTCGGTGAGTTATTGCGAACCCTGGGCCAACCGCGAGGCGCCACTCAAGGCGCTCAAGTGGATGCTCAGCAAAGAAGCGCCGCTGTTGTTTCGCCCGCAAAACCCGCTGGGCTCCGGCTGGCGCCAATACGCGTGGGGCCTGCAGTTTTTGGCCAATTGCAATGATGCCGCCTTTGCGCGCAACGTGCAGCAGCTCGTGGCCTTAGGCGCCTACAGCCACGCCGCCCTGAAAGACGTGGTGGCAGCCACAGGCATCGAATACCAGCGATTGCAAAAAGGCATCGCTCACTATTTCAGCGACCAGCACTCTTTTGAATCCGCAGCCCAATCGGCCGCACTGATGGCGCGCTATGGCGTAGACCGCAAGGTGGTCAGCCGCGAGGAATTGCTGCGCATTGAGCCTTCGCTCCAGCATTACGCAGCGCACATAGCCGGGGGCACCTACACCGCCAGTGACGAGTCGGGCGACGCCTGCGCCTTTACCCAGGCGCTGGCCGCACGCTGCGCACAGCGCGGCGTGCAGTTTTTGTACGGACATAGTGTGGAGCGCCTCAACGTCGCCAATGGCGTGGTGCAGTCGGTGGTGGCGCGCGCGCTGGCGCAGGCTGGCGACACGCTGGCGCCGGCCGCGCAGGTGCTGCGCGCCGACCAGGTGGTGGTGGCCTGTGGCTCGTTCAGCGCGCCGCTCTTGCGCAGCGTGGGTGTGGACGTGCCGATTTACCCAGGCAAAGGCTATAGCGCCACTTTCAAGATTTTGAATCCGGACGCTGCGCCCACGGTTTCGACCATCGACGACGCCAAAAAAATCGCCATCACCCGCTTAGGCGACCGGATTCGCGTGGCCGGCACGATTGAAGTGGGCGGCTATGACCTGACGCTGACAAGCCCCCTGGCGCGGGCGCGCTGCCGCATGCTGGCGCGCCGGGTCGAAGAAGTCTGGCCCGGCATGTGCGACACCCGCAGCGCCGAAGAAGGCGGCACGCCGCAGTTCTGGGCCGGTTTGCGCCCGGCCACGCCCACGAATATTCCCCTGATTGGCCAAACCAAGGTGCGCGGTCTGTGGGTCAACGCCGGCCACGGCACCCTGGGTTGGACGCACGGCGCAGGCTCGGGCAAGGCGCTGGCCGAAGCCATGGACGGGCGCGCGCCCGACATGGCGTTTGCCATGTACCAGGGTTAGGGCGCTTGGTGCGCCTCCTCCAGGCAAGCCAAAAACGCCCGCGTGGCACGCGAGGCCACCGGTGAACGCCGGGTGATCGCAAAAAACTCGCAGTCGTACTGGAACAAATCGGGCTTGACCGCCTGCATCTGCCCGCCCCGCACAAAGCTGTCGGCGTAGTGGTCGGGCAAAAAGCCCAAAAAGCAGCCCGACAAAATCAGCGTGGCAATCGATTCCTGGTCAAAACCGGTGGCCATGCGCGTGAGCTGCAGGCGCTGACTAACCTGCAGATTGGGCGAGTGGTAGCCCAGACCGGCAAAGGGCAGGGCGCGCACCGCGTCCCAGTCCAGGGGGCTGTGGTCGGCGCCAAACAGGGCGTGGCCCGCGCCGCAGTACAGGCGCATGTTCTCGCCAAACAAGCGCGAATACTGCAGCGTGTCCGAGTTGCGGTGGCCCGGAATGATGCCGATGTGAAACTGCCCGTCGAGCACACCGCGCTCAATGCCGTTGAGCGTAGCCACGTGCAGGTTCAGGCCCACGTCGCTTGCGCGCTGGGTGAACAGCGCAATCGCCTGCGCAATGTGGGCTTGCGGGTTGCTCACCGTCTTGTCAAACACCGCCACCTGGAGTTGCCCGCCCATGCGCTGGTGGATCTCGTCCACGCTGCTGCGAAAAGCGTCGGTGGCCGCTAGCAACTGGGTGGTCTGGGCGTAGATTTTTTGCCCCTCCGGCGTGAGCGCAAAGCCCGCGCGGCCCCGCCGGCACAGCACCAGCCCGAGGCGGGTTTCCAGGTCTTTGATGTGGCGGCTCACGGTGGAGGTGCCGATATTGAGTTCGAGTTCGGCTGCTGCCATACCGCCGCAATCGGCCACGGCGCGAAACACGCGCAAGAGGCGCAAATCCATGTCGCTGAGCTGGCCCAGCGCCGAGCGGGTGGGCACTGCAGGGGCGGCCACGGTCTGGCGCGGCGGAGAAGGGGCTTTAGGTTTCATAAACACACAACTAAATAGTGATAACTCTCACTTTGTAAGAGTAACAGAAGCGCCCACAATCGGCCTTTTGGCGGCCCGTGCGCTGCCTTCTTTGACCGCCATCAACCGGAGACTGCCATGAAACCCCATGAAACCGCCGCCCACCAAAGCCAGGGCGCTGTCACCACCACCTCCCGCTTTCCCATGGACGCCGCCTGGATGGAGGCGCACTGGATGCCTTACACCGGCAACCGCAACTTCAAAGCCAATCCGCGCATGATGGTCAGCGCCCAGGGCGCGTACTACACCGACAGCACGGGTCGCAAAATCATGGACGGTCTCTCGGGTCTGTGGACCTGCGGCCTGGGCCACGCCCGCCCCGAGATCACCGAGGCGGTCAGCCGCCAGGTCGCCACGCTGGACTATTCCCCTGCCTTTCAATTTGGCCACCCGCTGTCCTTTGAGCTGGCCAACAAAATCACCGCGCTCATGCCTGAAGGCCTGGACCATGTGTTCTTTACCGGCTCCGGCTCGGACTGCGCGGACACCGCGCTCAAAATGGCACGCGCTTACTGGCGCTCCAAAGGCCAGGGCACCAAAACCCGCCTGATCGGGCGTGAAAAGGGCTACCACGGCGTCAACTTTGCCGGCATTTCGGTCGGCGGCATTGGCGCCAACCGCAAGATGTTTGGCCAGGGCATTGAGGCCGATCACCTGCCCCACACCCAGTTGCCCAGCAACTTCTACTCGCGTGGCATGCCCGCCAATGGCGTAGAACTGGCCGATGAGCTGCTGCGCCTGATCGCCCTGCATGACGCCTCCAATATTGCTGCTGTGATCGTCGAGCCCATGTCGGGTTCGGGCGGCGTGGTGGTGCCGCCGGTGGGCTATTTGCAGCGCCTGCGCGAGATTTGCACCGCCAACAACATCTTGCTGATTTTTGACGAAGTGATCACCGGCTTTGGCCGCATGGGCGCCTACACCGGCGCCGCCGCTTTTGGCGTCACCCCGGACATCATGAACGTCGCCAAGCAAGTGACCAACGGCGCCCAGCCTCTGGGTGCAGTGATTGCCAAGAAGGAAATCTACGACACCTTCCTGGCCGCAGGCGGCCCGGACTACATGCTCGAATTTGCGCACGGCTACACCTACTCGGCGCACCCGGTGGCCTGCGCCGCCGGTATTGCCGCGCTCGACGTCTTGGTGAACGAGAACATGATTGAGCGGGTGGCCGGTCTGGCGCCGTACTTTGAGAACGCGGTGCACAGCCTCAAAGGCGCCAAGCACGTCACCGACATCCGCAACTACGGCCTGGCTGCGGGCCTGACCCTGGCCGCCGTGCCTGGTGAACCGGCCAAGCGGCCTTTCCAGGTCGCCATGCGCTGCCTGGAAAAAGGTTTTTACGTGCGCTACGGCGGTGACACCATTCAGCTGGCGCCGCCTTTCATCATTGAAAAATCCGAGATCGACCGCCTGATCAACGCCTTGGGCGAGGCGCTGAGCGAAACCGACTGACGCTGTTGCTGCGGCTGCGCTGTGCGCCGGGGCGGCGCATGGAGCCGGACGCAGCGCGGATCGAAGATTGCGGGCGGCACGTGAATTTTTTTCACGGTGCCCCAGCACGAGCCTGGCGTGCCCGCAAAGCTAAGCTCAGCGCTTGCGCCCTGCGCCGGGTCATCCTGGTAAATTCGTCAAATTAACCATTTTTTCTAACCTAAACAAGCCACCCATGTCCACACTTCCCACCATCGGCCACCTCATTGGCGGCAAATTGACCCAAGGCGGCAGCCGCCAGGCCGACGTTTTCAACCCCGCCACTGGCAAAGCCGAAAAGCGCGTGCTGCTGGCCGACCAGGCCACGGTGGAGCAGGCCATTGCCAACGCGCAAGCTGCTTTCCCCGCCTGGCGCAATACCCCGCCGCTCAAGCGCGCACGTGTCATGGGCAACCTCAAGGTTCTGCTCGAGGCGCACGCCGATGAGATCTGCGCCATGATCACTGCCGAACACGGCAAGGTCATGAGCGACGCCATGGGCGAGCTGCAGCGCGGCATTGAAAACGTGGAATACGCCAGTTATGCCCCCGAGCTGCTCAAGGGTGAGCACAGCAAAAACGTCGGCCCCGCCATCGACTCGTGGAGCGAATTCCAGGCCCTGGGCGTGACCGCCGGCATTACGCCTTTCAACTTCCCCGCCATGGTGCCCTTGTGGATGTGGCCCATGGCGGTGGCCTGCGGCAACTGCTTCATCTTGAAGCCCTCGGAGCGCGACCCGTCGAGCACCCTGCGCATTGCCGAACTGGCGCTCGAAGCCGGTCTGCCACCGGGCGTGCTCAACGTGGTCAACGGCGACAAGGAAGCGGTGGACACGCTGCTGACGCACCCGCTGGTCAAGGCGATCAGCTTTGTGGGCTCTACGCCCATTGCCGAATACATCTACTCCACCGGCTGCGCCCACGGCAAGCGCGTGCAAGCCCTGGGCGGCGCCAAGAACCACGCTGTGGTCATGCCCGACGCCGATGTGGCCAACGCGGTCAACGCCCTGATGGGTGCGGCCTACGGCTCCTGCGGCGAGCGCTGCATGGCGATTCCGCTGGTGGTGGCGGTGGGCGATGACACTGCCGACGCCGTGATTGCCGGCCTGAAGATCGAAATTGCCAAGATGAAAGTGGGCCCCGGTACGGACGCCCAGAGCGACATGGGCCCGCTGGTCACCAAGCCGCATTTCGAAAAAGTGCGTGGCTATGTGGACCAGGGCGTGGCGGAAGGCGCAACGCTGCTGGTGGACGGGCGCAACGTGGTGGTGGCCGGCCATGAAGAAGGCTACTTTTTGGGCCCCTGCCTGTTTGACAACGTCAAACCCGGCATGGCGATTTACCAAGAAGAGATTTTTGGCCCCGTGCTGGGCGTGGTACGTGTCAAGACGCTGCAAGAAGCCATGGACTTGATCGATGCCCACGAATATGGCAACGGCACCTGCATCTTCACCCGTGACGGCGAAGCCGCGCGTTACTTCACCGACAACATTCTGGTTGGCATGGTGGGTGTGAATGTGCCCCTGCCCGTGCCCGTGGCCTACCACTCGTTTGGCGGCTGGAAGCGCAGCCTGTTTGGCGACCTGCACGCCTATGGCCCGGACGCGGCGCGTTTTTACACCAAACGCAAGACCATCACCCAACGCTGGCCCTCGGCCGGGGTGCGTGAAGGCACCATGTTCAGCTTCCCTAGCAGCAAGTAAAGACAACCCTAACAATCACTAACAGTTGTGGATTAAGTTAACTGCAACATTTTTATAACGAAAAACGTAAAAAATACGAAAAGGGTAGACAAAACTGATAAAAAGAGTAGAAAATAGTGTCAACAGGCAAAAGACCTGAAAAATCAAATAAACACTTAAATTCGTTGGAAAAAATTATGACTAAGACCAAAGTTGCAAACTTCTCGCAGATGTACACCAAGTACCTGAACCTGGTTCAGGCGGTACGTAGCTTGCCGAGTTTTCCCAGTCTGGACGCGGTGGAGTCGCGCATGCTCAATACGTTCGCCGCTGCGTGGCACGAGGACAAGCAAATCACCGTGCTCGAAGCCATGGTGATGCTGCCTGAAATCTCCACCACTACGGCGCACCGCCGTCTCAAGATGCTGCGCAAAAAAGGCATGATCGACCTGAACCTTGATGCCCATGACAACCGGGTAAAGTACGTTGTGCCTACCAAAGCAACACAGCAGTACTTTGCGCAACTGGGCCAGTGTATGGAAAAGGCCCACCAAGGCGCCTGAGTCGTTTGCGACTCTGGGCGGCTGCGCGGGCCGTTCAAGCGCTTGTCACTGTGCGATAGGCGTTTGAATTTTTTTAAAGTGGGCCGCGTATGCATGTTCAGAGTGCAACTCTGGTTGTGGGGGTGACAGCGCTTTTTTATGTGGCGCTGTTTCTTCTCAACGACTTCCTCTTCTCCGTATTGGATTTCTCCGCCGGGGTCGCTTGGGTATTTTTGCCCAGCGGCTTGCGCTTGGTGGCTGTGCTGCTGTTTGACAAGTGGGGCGCACTGGGCATTGTGCTGGGCTCTTTGATGCTGGCCTTCCACGACACGCGGCTCACCGACCCGGTCACCGTGGGCGTAGCGGCTTGCATTTCCGGACTGGCGCCCTTGCTGGCGCGCCAGATGTGTCTTCGGCTGACTGATCTCGATGTCAACCTGCACGCGCTAACTGGCCTTGGTTTGCTGCGCATTACCCTGATTTTTTCCGCCCTGAGCGCGGGCTTGCACCAGAGCTGGTACGCCTGGCAGGGCGCAAGCGACCATCCACTGAGTAGCGTCTTGGTGATGTTCAGTGGCGACATGTTGGGTGCCATCTTGGTTTTGTACGCGTCCAAAGCCCTGTTGTCATTGGACGCACGCCTGCGCGGGGGATAATCCGCGCCACATGGCACTGATTACTCTCCTGGACGCCCAACTCGCTTTTGGACACGTACCCCTGCTCGACCACGCAGGCTTTTCACTCGAACCCGCAGAACGCGTCGGCCTGATTGGTCGCAATGGCGCGGGCAAATCGTCGATGCTCAAGATATTGGCGGGTATGGAAAAGCCCGACGACGGCGTCGTTCAGGTGCAAAACAACACCCGTATCGCCTTTGTGGCCCAGGAACCCAGCCTGAACGGCGAATCCACCGTGTTTGAGGCGGTCAGCATTGGTTTGCAGCGTATTCGCCACCTGATCGAGGAATATTCGCAGGGCCACGGCGATCTGGACGCCATGCAAAGCGAAATTGAAGCCCTGGACGGCTGGAACTGGGAGCAGCGCGTGGGCGAAACCCTGCACCGGCTGCACCTGGACGCCGACGCCCTGATCAGCACCCTGTCCGGCGGCACCAAAAAACGCGTGGCGCTGGCGCAGGCGCTGGTGGCCCAGCCCGAAGTGCTGCTGCTCGACGAGCCGACCAACCACCTGGACCTGGATTCGATTGAATGGCTGGAGGGCCTGCTGGTCGATTTCAAGGGCAGCATCATCACCATCACCCACGACCGCTCCTTTCTGGACAACGTGGCCACCCGGATTGTGGAACTCGACCGCGGCAAGCTCTTGTCGTATCCCGGCAACTTTGCCGCTTATTTGCTGCAAAAAGAAGAGCAGCTGGCGCAAGAAGCGGTGATCAACGCGCGCGCTGACAAGCTGCTGGCGCAAGAAGAGGTGTGGATCCGCAAGGGCGTGGAAGCCCGGCGCACCCGTGCCACCGCGCGTATCGTGCGCCTGGACCAGCTGCGCGCCAGCCGCGAAGCGCGCCGCGAAGTGGTGGGCAGCGTCAATATGGACGTCAACAGCGGTGCGTCCAGCGGCAAACTGGTCGCCGAACTGACCCATGTTTCCAAGACCTTTGGGGACAAACAGATCGTGCGCGATTTCTCGGCCACCATCCTGCGCGGCGACAAGATCGGCCTGCTCGGGCCCAATGGCGCGGGCAAAACCACCCTGCTCAAACTGATTTTGGGCGAATACCAGAGCGACCCGGCGCCCGCCAACGCCCCGGCACCCGAACCCGGCCACAGCCCCTGGGGCACGGTACGCCAGGGCGCCAACATCTCGGTGGCCTACTTTGACCAGATGCGCAACGCGCTGGACATGGACGCCACGCTCGAAGACTTCATCAGCCCGGGCAGCGAGTGGATCGAGATCGGCAACCGCCGCCAGCATGTCAAAAGCTACCTGGGCGACTTTTTGTTTTCGCCGGCACGCGCCAATTCGCCGGTGCGGTCTTTGAGCGGCGGCGAGCGCAACCGCCTGTTGCTGGCGCGCCTGTTTGCCCGCCCGGCCAATGTGCTGGTGCTAGACGAGCCCACCAACGACCTGGACATCGACACGCTCGAACTGCTCGAAGACCTGCTGCAAAACTACGACGGCACCGTCTTTTTGGTCAGCCATGACCGGACCTTTTTGGACAACGTGGTCACCAGCACCATTGCCTATGAGGGCGATGCGCGCTGGCGCGAGTACGAGGGTGGTGTGAGCGACTGGCTGACCCAAAGCAAGCGCGCCAGCGACATCGCGCAGTCCAAAGGCCAAAAAGGCGCGTCCCCCTTTAACTACGGTCGCGACCAGGCCGCCAAACCGGCAGTCGCCGCAGTGGCCGTGCCCGCAGCACCGGTAGCGGCTGCGGTACCGGTCAAAACCCGCAAACTGAGCTTCAAGGAACAGCGCGAACTCGACGGTTTGCCCGAAAAGATTGCGGCCCTGGAGGCCGAGCAAGCCGGCATCAACGCCTTGCTGGCAGACGGTACCTTGTACGCCCGCGACAACCCGCGCGCTTTGCAACTGGCCAACCGCAACACGGCGATTGAGGCTGAACTGCTGGACGCGCTGGAGCGCTGGGAACTGCTCGGCGCCTGAGGCCGGGGCTTAGGCTCAGACCGGCGCTACCAGCGCCAGCGTAGGAAAGTAGCTGCGGTAGCGCGCCGCGTCGCGCGTAAGCAGCTGCAACTGCGCCACCAGCGCATGGGCGCCAATATAAAAATCCGGCATGGGTGAGGTTTTCAGTCCAGAGGACTGGCGGTAAACCTTGAAAGCCTGGCCGGCCAAAAACGCCGCGTCCCAGGGCAGGGCGGCTTTGACCAGCGGCAGACTGGCGAGCGCCACCTCCAAGTCGCTCGCCCGTTCAAAGCGCGGGCTGACCTCAGCCAGTACCAGCGGGTTGATCAGCAGGGGGCCAAGTGCTGCGCAGCGTTCTAACTGGTCGAGCGACCACTCGGCCCAGGCGGGATCATCGGCCAGCACGTCGATCAGCACGCAGCTGTCCACCAGGGTGCCGCGCGGCAACGCGCCCACAAGATAGCGCGCGTCCGGCTCGCGCACCCCAGGCGCCATGGAAACTGCCGATGCGGGGAGCGTGGCCATCTAGCTGCGCAAAAAAGCCATGAACTCGTCGGTGCCCATGCCCTTGAACTGCGCTGCGTTGGCGCTGCCGCGCACGCGCTCAAAGGCGCTGCGCGCGCTGGTGGCCGGGGCTGTCACGGCGCGGATCACCACGTCGCCGTTGTCGCGCACCTCAAACTCCACCTCGCTGTGCGGGTGCAAACCGGCTTGTTCGCGCACCGACTGCGGAATGGTGACCTGGCCTTTGCTGGTGATTTTCATGGGAATCCTTACTGTGTGCAGTAAGAATCTTACCCAACAATACCCGTGGCGCGCAAGCGCTGCAGCGCTGCTGGGTCCAATCCCAGCTCTGCCAGCACTTCATCGGTGTGCTCGCCCAGCGCGGGCGGGGCGCGGTGCAGCACCGGGGGCGTGTCTTGCAGGCGCAGCGGACTGGCCACCGAAGCGATGGACGCCACGCCGGTTTGTGCCGCCACGGCGCTCGCTACCGGCTGGTGCACCACCAAATGGCGCGCTTGCACCTGGGCGTCGTCAAACGCCTGGGCCACGGTATTGATAGGGCCGCAGGGCACGGCGCGGTGCTCTAGCAGGGCCACCCATTGCGCCGTGGTGCGCTTGCGGGTTTCAGCCTCGATCAGTGGAATCAGGGCGTCACGGTGGCGCACGCGGTCGGTGTTGGTGGCAAAGCGCAGGTCGGCGCTCCAGTGGGGCTGCTCGGCGGCCTGGGCAAAGCGGGCGAACTGGCCGTCGTTGCCCACGGCCAGCAGCATGGCGCCGTCGGCGGTGGCAAAGTCCTGGTAGGGCACCAGGCTGGGGTGGCTGTTACCCTGGCGCACGGGGTTGGCACCGGTGTTCAAAAAACCAGCGGCCTGGTTGGCCAAAATTGCCATGCCCACGTCGAGCAGGCTCATGTCAATGTGCTGGCCCACGCCGGTACGGTGGCGCACCTCCACCGCGGCCAAGATCGCGCTGCAGGCGTAGACCCCGGTAAACACATCGGTCAGCGCCACGCCCACGCGCTGCGGCGTGCCCCCGGGTGTGCCCTCGGTTTTTCCGGTGATGCTCATCATGCCGCTCATGGCCTGGACCATGAGGTCATAGCCGGCGCGTTCGGCATACGGCCCGTCTTGCCCAAAGCCGGTCACCGAGCAGTAAATCAGGCGCGGGTTCAGCGCATGCAGGCTGGCGTAGTCCAGCCCGTAATTTGCCAGCCCGCCGACTTTGAAGTTTTCCACCAAGATGTCGCTGCCCAGCGCCATCTGCCGGATCAGCGCCTGGCCTTCAGGATGGGCGATGTCAATGGCGATGGAGCGTTTGTTGCGGTTGCAGGCGGCGTAGTAGCTGGCGTGTGTGGTGTCGTGGCCCTGGGCGTCTCGAAGAAAGGGCGGGCCCCAGTGGCGGGTGTCGTCACCGGCGCCCGGGCGTTCGACCTTGACCACATCTGCGCCCAGATCCGCCAGCATCTGCGTGCACCACGGCCCCGCCAGCACGCGGGAGAGATCGAGCACTTTAAGGTGGGGCAAGGCGGCTTGGGGCGTGGTCATGGTTTGCTTATGGGTTCGTGGTGTTCGGTGCGTCGGGCAAACAGGCGCCCAGGCACTGCATGTAGGCGCTGTTGCATTTGTCGTCGGATTCGCCCCGGACGCGTTTGGCGTCGTCTGCCGCACGCTGCTTGGAGTCGAGCAATTCGCGCATGTCCCGCTTGGCGTCGGTGGCCTCGGTGCCTGCAAAGGCTTTGGGCTGACCGATCATCAAGCCCAACAGCCCCACTGCCCCGGCGGTGGATGCGGCATCTGCTGCGCCCCCGCTGGCACGGCATTGCTGTTTTTCGCTGGCGCACAGGCTGCGGCACAGCCCCGAGTCGGGTGACTCCGCAAGTTGGGCCACGCCGGGGTGGGCGAGCAGTCCGATGGACAGGCCCATGGCCATCCGACCCAGTAGCGGTTTGGCCAAGCCGGTCAATGCGCGCCGCATGTGCGCCTAGTTGGCAAACGCCGCAATACCCGTCATGGCCCGGCCCAAAATCAGCGCGTGGATGTCGTGCGTGCCTTCGTAGGTGTTGACCACTTCCAGGTTCACCAGGTGGCGCGCCACGCCAAACTCGTCGCTGATGCCGTTGCCGCCCATCATGTCGCGCGCCATGCGGGCGATGTCGAGCGACTTGCCGCAGGAATTACGCTTGAGGATGGAGGTGATCTCGACCGACGCCGTGCCTTCGTCCTTCATGCGGCCCAGGCGCAGGCAGCCTTGCAGGCCCAGCGCGATTTCGGTTTGCATGTCGGCCAGTTTTTTCTGGATCAGCTGGTTGGCGGCCAGGGGGCGGCCAAACTGTTTGCGGTCCAGCGTGTACTGGCGCGCGCGCATCCAGCAGTCTTCGGCAGCACCCAATGCGCCCCAGGCGATGCCGTAGCGCGCGCTGTTCAGACACGTGAACGGGCCTTTGAGGCCTTGCACTTCAGGAAACGCGTTTTCTTCCGGGCAAAACACGCCGTCCATCACGATTTCGCCGGTAATGCTGGCGCGCAGGCCCACCTTGCTGTGGATGGCCGGGGCGCTCAAACCGGCCATGGCTTTTTCCAGAATAAAGCCGCGAATCGGGCCCACCGCGCCGCTCTCGGACACTTCCTTGGCCCAGACCACGAACACGTCGGCAATCGGGCTGTTGCTGATCCACATCTTGGAGCCGCTCAATTTGTAGCCGCCGGGCACTTTCTGGGCACGCGTGGCCATGGAGGCGGGGTCGGAGCCGTGGTCGGGCTCGGTCAGGCCGAAGCAGCCGATCCACTCGCCGCTGGCCAGCTTGGGTAGGAACTTCTGGCGCTGGCTTTCGGTGCCGAACTCAAAAATTGGCACCATCACCAGGCTGCTTTGCACGCTCATCATGGAGCGGTAGCCGCTGTCTACGCGTTCCACCTCCCGGGCGATCAGGCCATAGCTCACATAGTTGAGCGCCGGGCCGCCGTAGGCTTCGGGGATGGTGGGGCCCAAGAGGCCGAGTTCGCCCATCTCGCGAAAAATCGCCGGGTCGGTGGTGCCGTCACGAAAAGCCAGCGTCACGCGCGGCAGCAGTTTGTCTTGGCAATAGGCGGCAGCGGCGTCGCGCACCATGCGTTCCTCGTCGGTGAGTTGGGCGTCGAGCAAGAACGGGTCTTGCCAGTTGAATGCGGCGTGGGCCATGGGGCGGGTCTCCAGATTGCAGTAAACCCCAATGGTAGCCCTTGGGCCCGGGCGGCTCGCATCCCGGGGCAGATTCCCGTGCACGCGGCTCAGCGCAGGGCGATCGGGCCGTACCAAGCCACAGCATTGCTGTGGGTGTTGTCGCTGTCGCTCATCAGGCCAATGGCCACCAGCGCGCCGGGCGCCTCGCCAAAGGCGCGCAGGTAGTCGGCCCGGATGTCGCGCTCGTAGTTGCGCCACTGCTTGAGACCCTGGGCCCCCGACTCCACCACGATTTTGCGGATGCGGTCGGTGCGCGGGCTGTGGATGACGCTGCCCACGGGACGCTGGTTGCACCAAACGTACATCAGGGTGGCGTAGGGCATTTCCTCGCCGGTGAGCAGCCGCGCGAGTTCGTTGACCATGGCGTCTTTGGCGGAAAACTTGCTGCGGTCGCCCTCAAAAGCCAGGATCAGGCGCACTGGCGAGTCGTCCAGATCGCGCTGGGCCATGTCGGCGTTGGCGATGAGCTGGGGTACCAACCAGGAAAAGTCGACCTGCCCAAGCGCCTCGGGTTCAATACGCACCGGCGCGCGCAGCATGCTGGCCGACGACTGGGCGTCGGCCTTGAGCGCGAGCTGCTGGCCCCGTGCGCCGCTGGGCGCATGGTCGTCAAGGCGGTACACGGTGGGCGTTTTGCCGGGCAGCTGAATCTCTTGCCAGGCGGCCTGCTGGGGCGTGCTCCAGCGCATAGCGCCTTGGCTTGGCGCCCGCGTGGCGGTCACTGGGGCCTGCGGCGCGGCGCAGCCCGCCAGTAGTGTGGCGACCAGGCCCGCAAACGCGAGCAACAGCCGCCATGCGCACGGCGAGCTCTGGGGAGTGCGAACAGACATGGCCGCGAGCTTAGGGGCGCGATGTGACAACCGTATTCACCAATTCCCGCAATTGAAGGACATAAAAGTCCAATGAAATGAATAATTTACAACTTTTGGTTTTTTAAGCAATAGCTTCCGCATGCCGCAGCGCCATCAGCCGCTCGTCTTCCGGCGCGCACATATCTGTGATTTCATACAGTAATATTCGGTATGGCCAAAGAAAAAACTGTTTTTACCTGTTCCGATTGCGGAGGCTCCAGCCCCAAGTGGCTGGGCAAGTGCCCGAGCTGCAATGCCTGGAATACCCTGATCGAGTCCTTGCCCCAGGCCGCTGAGAGCGCGGTCAAAAACCGCTTTGCATCGCTCGCTAAAACGGCGGAGGTGGCGGTGCTGTCCGATATCGAGGCCAGCGACTTTGAACGCACGGCCACGGGCCACGCCGAACTCGACCGGGTGCTGGGTGGCGGCATCGTTGAAGGCGGGGTGGTGCTCATTGGTGGCGACCCGGGCATTGGTAAATCGACTTTGCTGCTGCAGGCGCTTGATTCGCTGCAACGCAGCGGCAAAAAAACCCTGTACGTCACCGGCGAAGAAAGCGGCGCCCAAGTTGCGCTGCGCGCGCGCCGCTTGGGGCTCGACGGCTCGCAAGTGCGGGTGCTGCCTGAGATTGGACTGGAGAAAATCCTGGCCACGCTGGCCGATCAGCAGCCCGACGTGGCGGTGATTGATTCCATCCAGACCGTGTATTCGGACCAACTCACCAGCGCGCCGGGGTCGGTGGCACAGGTGCGCGAATGCGCGGCGCACCTCACGCGCGCGGCCAAGGCCAGCGGCGTGTGCATCGTGCTCGTCGGCCACGTGACCAAAGAAGGCGCGCTGGCCGGACCGCGCGTGCTGGAGCACATGGTGGACACGGTGCTCTACTTTGAGGGCGACACGCACAGCCAGTTCCGCCTGGTGCGCGCTATCAAGAACCGTTTTGGCGCTGTCAACGAAATTGGCGTGTTTGCTATGACCGAGAAGGGTTTGAAGGGCGTCTCCAACCCCAGCGCCATTTTTCTGAGCCAGCACGCCGAGCCGGTGCCCGGCAGCTGTGTGATGGTGACGCTCGAAGGCACGCGCCCGCTCTTGGTAGAAATACAGGCGCTGGTAGACAGCGGTGGCCCCAGCCCGCGGCGCCTGAGCGTAGGCCTGGACAAAGACCGGCTGGCCATGTTGCTGGCGGTATTGCACCGCCATGCCGGTGTGGCCTGCATGGACCAGGACGTGTTTATCAACGCGGTGGGTGGCGTGCGCATTGGCGAACCTGCCGCCGATTTGGCGGTGATGCTGGCCATTACTTCCTCGCTGCGTGGCAAACCGCTGCCCAAAGGGTTTCTGGCCTTTGGCGAAGTGGGGCTGGCGGGTGAGGTGCGCCCGGCGCCGCGCGGTCAGGAGCGGCTCAAAGAAGCGGCCAAACTCGGCTTTACCGTGGCCGTGGTGCCCAAGGCCAACGCACCCAAAAAGCCGATCGAAGGCATGACCATCCACGCAGTGGAGCGGGTCGAGGAAGCGATGGGGATCGTGCGCGGCTTGGGTTGACACATCGGCAAAAAACCAAGGGTTAACCCTTGGTTTTCGCGCTATTTCGGTGCCATTGAAAATTTTTGATCTGGACAATGAAAATTCATCAGGGCGAGACCCCGATAATGCGCCACCCACGGGTTTGTCCGTAAGTCTGTGTAAGTGACTTTCGATTAGATTAGCCCACCTAAGGGAGCGCCGAGGACTTCTTTATTGGCTGATCCCGCTGCGCCGTAAAGCGTCGCGACAGACCCCCACATTTTTAACTGGAGACACCATGACAATTCGTTTTGCAAAACTGGCCTCACAAGTGGCCATTGCCGCTGCCGTAGTGGCCTATTCCGGCCTGGCTTCTGCAGCCGAAGCCATCAAGATTGGCGTGTCGGGCCCGTTCACTGGCGGCTCTTCTTCCATGGGTGTGAGCATGCGTGACGGCGTCAAATTGGCCGTCGATGAAATCAACAAGGCTGGCGGCGTGATCGGGCGCCAGCTGCAAATCATCGAGCGCGATGACGAGGCCAAAAACGAGCGCGGCGTGCAAATCGCCCAAGAGCTGATCAACAAAGAAAAAGTTACCGCCACCGTGGGCTTCATCAACACCGGCGTGGCCCTCGCTTCGCAACGCTTCTACCAAGAAGCCAAGATCCCGGTCATGAACAACGTGGCGACCGGCTCCATCATCACGCACCAGTTTGACGACCAACCCGAGAACTACATCTTCCGCAATGCAGCGCACGACAGCATCCAGGCGCCCATGATCGTGGAAGAGGCGATTACCCGCCGCAAGTTCAAGAAAGTCGCCATCCTTGCGGACTCCACCAACTACGGCCAGCTCGGTCGTTCCGACCTGGAAAAAGCCCTGGAACTCAAAGGCATCAAGGCCGTGGCCGTTGAGAAGTTCAACATCAAGGACGTGGACATGACCGCGCAGCTGCTCAAGGCCAAGGAAGCCGGCGCCGAAGTGGTGCTGACCTACGCGATTGGACCTGAGCTGGCGCAAATCGCCAACGGCATGACCAAGCTGGGCTGGAAAGTCCCCATGATCGGTAGCTGGACCCTGTCCATGGCCAACTTCATTGACAACGCCGGCCCTGGCGGCGAAGGCGCGCGCATGCCGCAAACCTTTATTCAGCAGCCCACTACGCCCAAGCGCCAGTCCTTCATCATCAACTACCTGCGCACTTTCAACCCGAAGAACGCACGTATTGATTCGCCTGTGTCTGCCGCGCAAGGTTACGACTCCATCTACTTGCTGGCCGCGGCCATCAAGCAGGCCAACTCGACCGACGGCCCCAAGATCAAGGCCGCTTTGGAAGATCTGAAGACACCTGTGGACGGCGTGGTGACGACTTACAACAAGCCCTTCACCGCCAAGGACCACGATGCAATTACAGCCAACATCCCGGTGTTTGGTGAAGTCAAGGGCGAAAAAGTGGTTTACGCCTACGAAGAAGACCAGAAAAAAGCTTCTGAAATTCGCGTGAAAGACGTCAACGCCAAGGGCGCCCTGGCTGTCAAAAAATAAATGGGCCTTGCGCCCTGAGTTAGCGCACTGAAACTCGCCAGCCTGTTTGGGCTGGCGAGTTTCTTTCATAGGCGGCAGTCGTCGCCACGGGCCTCTGGTGCGAGGGGTGAATGCTTCGATTTTTGGGTGGAATTAATTTATGGATATCCTGCTTCAACTGGTCTACAGCGGAATTGCGCTGGGCATGATTTACGCGGTGATCGCGTTTGGTTACCAGCTCACGTTCCAGACCTCGGACACGCTGAACTTTGGCCAGGGCGACGCGCTGATGCTGGGCGCCATGGTCGGTCTGACTCTGGTCAATAAGGGCGTCAACTACTGGGTCATGCTGCCCCTGGTGATTGTGTTTGGCATGGTGCAAGGTTCGGTGGTGGAGCGCATTGGTGTGCAACCGGCCATCAAGATCAAAAGCGAGTTTGGTTGGATCATGTCCACCATTGCGCTGGGCATCATTTTCAAGAACGTGGCAGAGAACATCTGGGGCCGCGACGACCTGAAGTTTCCCTCGCCCTTGCCCGAAGCACCCATGAAAGTGCTGGGCGCCAATGTGCTTCCGATGGAAATTCTGGTGGTGTTCGGCGCGGTGGCCATGATGCTGGCGGTGGAGTTTTTCAACCGCAAGACGATTTACGGCAAGGCCGTGGTGGCCACTTTCAACGACCGCGACGCGGCCAAGCTGATGGGCATTAACACCGGCCTGGTGATTACGTTTTCCTACGCATTGTCCTCGGCGACGGCCGCCTTTGCTGGCGCACTGATTGCGCCGCTCACGCTCACCGGCGCCACCATGGGCGCTGTACTGGGCCTCAAAGCCTTTGCCGTGGCCATTATTGGCGGCCTGACAAGCGGTTTGGGCATTATTGTGGGCGGCATTATTTTGGGCGTGGCTGAGACGACCACAGGCTTTTATTTGTCCACCGGCTACAAAGATGTACCCGGTCTGGTGCTGTTGTTGCTGGTGCTGGCATTCAAGCCCGCCGGTCTGTTTGGCAAAACCGCCATCAAGAAAGTTTGAAGATGAACCGCAAGTCTTTTTCCGTAGCCCTGGTCGCTCTCGCGCTCTTGGGTGCGGCGCCGCTGTACCTCAGCAATCCGTATTACATCCACATGATCGGCACGATCATGATTTACGCCATCCTGCTGTTCGGTCTGGACATCGTGGTGGGTTACACCGGCCAGGTGTCGCTTGGCCATGCTGGCTTGTTTGGCGTGGGCTCGTATACCGCCGGTGTCATGTTCTTCAAGTTGGGCGCGCCCCTGTGGCTCATCATCCCCGCCAGCATTGGCGTGACCGCTGGCTTTGGCGCGCTGTTGGCGCTGCCCGCACTGCGCGTGACGGGCCCTTATCTGGCGATGGTGACTTTGGCCTTTGGCACCATCATCCAGATTCTGATCAACGAGATGGATTTCCTGACCGAAGGCCCCTTGGGCATCAAAGTGCCCAAGCCCGACTTGTTTGGCGCCAAGCTCGACGAGCACGGCTTTTACTGGATGGTGTTTGCTCTGATGGTGCTGTCCCTGGTGGTGGTGGACCGCGTCTTGAAATCGCAACTTGGACGGGCGTTTGAAGCGCTGCGCGGCAGCCCCGTGGCGTCGGATTGCATGGGCGTGTCGGTGTACCGCTACAAGGTCTATGCCTTCGTGATCAGCGCCGGTTTTGCCGGACTGGCGGGTTGCTTGTACGCGTATTCCGAGCAATATATCTCGCCCAATACCTACAACTTTGAGTTGACGGTCTTGTTCCTGTTGGCCGTGATCATGGGGGGACGCAAATCGCGCACGGGCTCCTTGCTGGGCGCAGCCATCATCGTGATCTTGCCCAAGCTGCTCGACGACCTCGAGATGTTCCGCCAGGTGTCTTCCACATTGGCGGTGCTGATGCTGGTGGGCGCTGCGATTGGCGTGGTCAAAAAGACGACCACACCGCGCGCCATGGCTATTCCGGTGCTGGGCACGATCGCACTGGCGGCGTTTTCGTTCTGGTTGCAGTCCATCACCGACTGGCGTTTGTCCATCTTCGGTTTGATGATTTTGTTCGTGGTGTATTACTTGCAGGACGGCATCGTCGGATTTTTCCGCAAGCTGTTCTTCCGCCGCGCCGCGCTCGGTGGCGACTACCAGGGCCTGGACTTGGGCAAGGACGCGATCACCGTGGCCTCCAACGCAGCGCACAGCGCCGCTGGCAGCGACCTGCTGGTGGCCAAGGGCGTGCTGATGCAGTTTGGTGGCTTGAAGGCGCTCAACAACGTCGACCTGCGCATCCAGCGCGGCACCATCCACGGCCTGATCGGCCCCAATGGCTCAGGCAAGAGCACGATGATGAACGTGCTGACCGGCATTTACGTGCCCACGGCTGGCGACATCCAATTCGCCGGAAGCGCTGTGGTAGGACGTACCTCTTCTGACATCGCTTTGTCCGGCATTGCGCGCACCTTCCAGAACGTGCAGCTCTTTGGCGAGATGACCGCGCTGCAAAACGTGCAGGTCGGTTTGCACCACACGTTTGAGAGCAATCTCATCGACGTGGCCTTGCACACGCCACGCTACAAGCGCGAAGACCAGGCGGGCATTGAGCGCGGCATGGGCTTGCTGCACTTTGTGGGTCTGGGCGACCTGGCCGGTGAAGAAGCGCGCAATCTGCCATACGGTAAACAGCGTCTGCTTGAAATTGCCCGCGCCCTGGCGCTCGATCCGCAACTCTTGCTGCTCGACGAGCCCGCCGCTGGCCTGACCGCGCCCGACATCAAAGAGCTAATTACCATCATCCGCAAGATCCGCGACCACGGCATCACCGTGATCCTGATCGAGCACCACATGGACGTGGTGATGAGCATTTGCGACAACGTGTCGGTGCTCGACTTCGGACAAAAGATTGCCGAGGGCAAGCCCGCCGACGTACAGGCCGATGAAAAAGTGATTGAGGCCTATCTGGGCGCTCCAGCCGCTTGAACGTACAGGACAACCGCATATGTTGAGTATTAAAAACCTAGAAGCCGGTTACGGCAAAGTGCAAGTCTTGCACGGCATTTCCATGGAAGTGCCCAAGGGCAAAGTGGTCACACTGATCGGCTCCAATGGCGCTGGCAAAACCACTACCATGCGCGCCATCTCCGGCATGATCGCGCCCACCGCAGGCCAGATCACGCTGAACGGCACACGCACCGACGGCATGGAGTCGTACACCATCGCCAAGCTGGGCCTGGCGCATTCGCCCGAAGGCCGGCGCGTGTTTGCCACCATGTCCGTGACCGACAACCTGATCTTGGGCGCTTTTCCGCGCCTGACCGGCAGCCGCCCCAAAGGCGACGTGCAGGGCGATCTGGAACGCGCCATGGAGCTCTTCCCCCGCCTCAAAGAGCGCCGCAACCAGCTCGCAGGCACCTTGTCCGGTGGCGAGCAGCAAATGCTGGCCATGGCCCGAGCGGTGATGCTCAACCCCGAGATCGTCTTGCTTGACGAGCCCTCCATGGGTCTGGCGCCTATCCTGGTGGAAGAAGTGTTTCGCATCATCAGCGACCTCAAGTCGCGCGGTGTGACCATGCTGCTGGTGGAGCAATTTGCCGCCGCCGCCCTGAAAGTGGCGGACTACGGCTACGTGCTGGAAAACGGCCGCATCTCGGTGCATGGCGAAGCGTCCAAGTTGCAAGACGACCCGGCGGTCAAGGCGGCTTACTTGGGCGGCGGCCACTAAGCCCGACCAGCGCCGCCCAAAGGCGGTGTTTTGGCCCAACAAGGGTGCGAAGTGCATGCGTGCATTTCGCACCCTTGTTTGCTTTTTGGGGTGGCGAAGGGCTTTACATGTCCTTAATCTGCGTATGCCACCATGCACACCAAGGAGCCTCTATGCCACTTTTCCCCTTTGCGTTTTCTTTGACCGCCTCTTGGCCACCAGGGCGTCGTGGGCTTGTTGCGCGGGGCGCTGCCGCTTTGGCCTTGGCCGCAGGCGCCGTCGCGCTGCCCGCGCATGCGCTCAACGCTACCGAGCAACTCGCAAGCTACGCCGTGCAGTCGGGTCAAACGCCGCAGCCCGCGCGCGGCCAAGAGTTCTTCACCTCCAAGCTCGGGCACGACTGGTCTTGTTCCTCTTGCCACACGGCCAAACCCACGGTGGACGGCAAGCATGCCAGCACCGGCAAAACCATCCGGCCCATGGCGCCCGCCGCCAACCCCGAACGCTTTACCGACGCCGCAAAAACCGAGAAGTGGTTCCGCCGCAACTGCAACGACGTGGTCGGCCGCGAATGCAGCGCGAGCGAAAAAGCCGATGTGATCGCCTGGCTCCTCACGCTCAAACCCTAAGTTCAAGAAAGATACCCATGACAAAACACACCAGCCCTGTACGCCTGCGCGCCGCCTTGCTGACAGCCTTGGCCGCCTTGGGCTTTGCCAGCGCCGCCCATGCCGACTTCGGCCGGTCCAACCCGGCCCCTTTGCCCCTTTATAAAACCGAGTGCGCCGCATGCCACATCGCGTACCCGGCGGCCATGCTGCCAGCCCAGTCGTGGCAGCAGCTCATGTCCAATCTGCCCAAGCACTTTGGCACCGACGCCTCGCTCGACGCTGCCACAGCCAAGCAAATCAGCGCCTGGCTTCAGGCCAATGCGGGCACCGGTCGGCGCATGAGCGAGGCGCCGCCTGACAACCGCATCAGCAAGTCAAGTTGGTTCGTGCGCCAGCACGACGAGGTGAGCGCCAGCGTGTTCAAGCGCGCCTCGGTGGGCGGCGCGGCCAACTGCGGCGCATGCCATGGCCACGCTGCCGAGGGCAATTTCAACGAGCACGAAGTGCGCATCCCCAAATAAGCCGCTTGCGGGCGAAATAACAGGAAATACATGACTCCTTCTGATTCCAAAATCCTCGTCTGGGACGCCCCCGTGCGCACCTTCCACTGGCTGCTGGCGCTGTGTTTTGCCGGCGCCTACCTCAGCGCCGAGAGCGAAAGCTGGCGCCTGCTGCACGTCACCCTGGGCTACACCATGGGCGGGCTGATCGCCTTTCGGTTGGTCTGGGGCGTGCTGGGCACGCGCTACGCGCGCTTTGGCAGCTTTGTGCGCTCTCCGTCTGCGGTGCGCAGCTACGTCAAAGGCATGGTGGCGGGGCGCCCGGCGCACTACATCGGCCACAACCCCGCAGGCGCCGTGGCGATTGTGCTGATGCTGCTCGTGGGCGCCGCCATCGTGGCCAGCGGTTACGCGGTCTACAACGAACTCGGTGGCGACTGGCTGGAAGAGGTGCATGAAGTTGTGGGTAACGCCATGCTGGTATTGGTGGGTGTGCACCTTGCCGGTGTGGCCGTGGCCAGCGTGCTGCACCGCGAAAACCTGCCGCGCGCCATGGTCACGGGGTTCAAGCAGGGCAAACCTTCTCAGGGCATTGCGCGGGCCTGGTGGTCGGTTGCGCTGGCCCTGGCCCTGGCAGTGGCCGCTTTTTGGTACCTGCAGTGGCGTGACGCGCCGCAGCCAGAGGTGCAGGCGCAGGATGGGGCGCAGCCCAGCAGCGCACCACAATAGGGGCGCGGCTGGCTTGGCCGCGCTTTCAGGAACCGCCGTGCCCCACAACCCCCAAACCTACTGCCTGCGCGCAGCGCTGCGCTGATGCCTGCCACCGAAATCACCGTGCAGTCGATGGGCAGCGTGGCTGGCAAAACCCTGCTCGTGCCCACGGGTGCGCCCGGCCACACCTACGCGCACGTCCAAGACTGGCTCACCGAAAAGCGCAAGACCAAAGCCGTCCTCAAAGACATCAGCACCCAGGTGCTGGTCAAAGGCATCAAACAATGGACGGTGTTTGAAGAAAAGCGCGGCGCGGCCACGGTGCGCACCGTCTTCAAAATCACCTGAAACGCCGCTCGCGTGCCGCGCCGGGCGCCCGGGTTAAGCTAGGCTGATGCACACGCTTGAACAACTGCGCGCTGGCGCACTGGCCGGCCTCCCGCGGGTGGCGATCAACGCGGCACTCACCGAATTCCCTACTGCGCTTTACCAGCTCGCAGACCACCTTGAGGTCTTGGATCTGTCGGGCAACGCCCTGCGCGCGCTGCCAGACGATTTGCCGCGCCTGCACAAGCTGCGCATCCTGTTTTGCTCGGACAACCAGTTCACCGAATTGCCACCGGTGCTGGGGCAGTGCCAGAGCTTGCGCATGGTCGGTTTCAAGGCCAACCAAATCCGCAGCGTGAGCGCGCAGTCGCTGCCCCCGTTGCTGCGCTGGCTGACCCTCACCGACAACCAGATTACCGAGCTTCCCGAGTCCATTGGTCAATGCGCGCACTTGCAAAAGCTCATGCTCGCAGGCAACCGCTTGCGCGCCTTGCCGCCATCCTTGGCCGCTTGCCAGCGGCTGGAGCTGCTGCGCATTGCCGCCAATGGGCTGACGGTCCTGCCGGCGTGGCTCTTGGACATGCCGCGCCTGGCCTGGCTGGCTTTTGCGGGCAACCCTTTTTGTGCGGCGCTGGAAGAGCAGGCCTTGGCGCAAGGCGGCGCGGCGCTGCCCGACATTGCCTGGTCAGCACTGCATTTGCACGAGTTGCTGGGCGAGGGCGCTTCGGGCGTGATCTACCGTGCCACGCATTTCGCAGACGGCGCAGCCCAAGCCACGGCGGTCAAGTTGTTCAAGGGCGCGATGACCAGCGACGGTCTGCCGCGCTCGGAAATGGCGGCCTGCCTGCGCGGCGGGCGCCACGCGCACCTGATTCCCGTGCGTGGCCGCGTCAGTGCCCACCCGCAGGGCATCGACGGCCTGGTGATGGACTTGATGGACGCCGCATGCACAAACCTGGCCGGCCCGCCCAGCCTGGACAGCTGCACCCGCGACATCTATGCCGCAGAGCGCCGCTTTGACCTGGCCACCGCCCTGCGCATTGCCACGGGCATGGCGTCTGCGGCGCGCCACCTGCACGGCCAGGGCGTGATACACGGTGACTTGTATGCGCACAACACGCTGACCTCCCCACACGGCCAGGCCACGTTGGGGGACTTTGGCGCGGCGTCCTTGTACCCGTTTGAGGACGTGGCCTTAGGGGAAAAGCTGCAGCAGCTCGAAGCCCGCGCTTTTGGCTGTTTGCTCGAAGAGCTGCTGGAGCGTGTTGACGCGCCCGCTGCGCTGCAGCCACTGCTGGCCCAACTGAAAACGCTGCAAGCGTGCTGCCTGGGCGACTTGCCCGCCGCACGCCCCTTGTTTGCGGAAATGGAGGCGGCGCTTTTGCAGGCCCAAAGCGGCCTGGATCGATAGCGCTTAACTGCGCGCCAGCAAATGCCGCAGCGCAAAGTCCGCGTCTGCCGCCTGCTCGGTCAACTCGTGGCGCTTGACCATGGCGTACAGGCCGATAAAACCGGCTCCAAACACCTCGCCCAAAAGTGGGCAGTTTTCTAAGGCCACCAGCGCCTCGTCCAGGTTTGGAGGCAAGGGCGCAGTGGGTGGCGGTGTACCGCTGCCATGCGCAGCGCTGGGCTTGAGTTGCTGCTGCATGCCAATCAGGCCGGTGCCCACCATCAGCGCCAGCGCCAGATAGGGATTGGCGTCGCCGCCGGGCAGGCGGTGTTCCAGGCGGCGGTTGGCCGGGTCAGACGGGGGAATGCGAAATGCCACCCTGCGGTCATCAAAGCCCCAGTCGGCACTTGCCGGAGACGCGTCGGGGCGGGCAATGCGCAAGTAGGAATGCGCATAGGGCGCCAGCATCGCCATGGCGCCGGAGGCCGACGCCTGCCAGCCGCCAATAAAGTGCGCCAGGCGCGGGTGTGCGCTGCCGTCTGGGGCGGTGAATGCGTTGTGGCCGTTCGCGTCGCTCAGGCTGATATGCCAGTGCATGCCGGTGCCAGGCTCGTTCAGGTAGGGCTTGGCCATAAAGGTCGCCTGGCAGCCGTGGCGCCTCGCTATTTCGCGCGCCAGGCGCTTGAAGCGAAACACCGCGTCGGCCTGCGCCAGCGGCTCCCCTGGACGGAAGTTGACTTCATACTGCCCGGTCGCCGACTCGTGGCCGTAGCCCGCGATGGGAACGCCTTGCGCTTCGCAGGCCGCCCACAGTGCGTCAAAAAAGGGCGCAAAGGTCTGCGCTGTTTCGGCGGACGCCAGGTCGTGCGAACTCTCGATGTGCGGCACGGTGCCCGACATGCCGTGCGCCACCTGCAAGCCGCCTTGGGCGTCGCGCGCGGGGTGCACCAAAAAGAACTCCAGCTCGGGCGCCACCAGTGCCCGGTAGCCCGCATCTTGAAGGCGTGCCAAGGTGCGCGCCAGCAGTTGCCGGGGCGACAGATCGGCCACCGCGTAGTCGGCGTGGCCGTCGGCGGCGCGAAAGCGCGCGTCCAAATCGCAAACCACCGTGGCCGTGGGCACGCGTGAGAGGGGGCAGCGCACCAGGGTGCGCCAGTCCGGCCGCAGCGCCATGTCCGGAAAGCTGGGCGGAAACAGGCGTTTGAACACGTCGGGCGGCTCGCCGCCCGTGACCGTGAGCCCGAGCAGCAGCGTGGGCAGCTTGGCGCCCAGGGCCTGGACGAAGCTCTCTGTGTCCATCAGCTTGCCTCGCGCCACGCTGGTCAGGTCGGCAAACACCACTTCCACCCGGGCAATGCCTTGGGCGTGGAGCCAGGCGACTGCGTCGCTGGCCTTGGTAATCGGTGGGGTTAAGGTCAAAGTCCGCCTTGCTGGGGCGCCATAGCGTCGCCGGTCAAGATGTCCAGGCCCGTGACCTGCGAAAAATCACGGTCGTGGCTGACCAGGGCCGCCGCGCCAATGTCCAGCGCCGTGGCCAGTTGCAAGGCGTCGGGTAGTTTGAGCCGGTACTGGGCGCGCAACTGTGCCGCCAGTGCGGCAATCGGCGCGGATGCGTCCACCACCCGGTATTGCAAAAGCGCTTTCTCGTAGCGTTTGGCCAGCGCGGTTTGACCCGCTTTGAAGGGGCCGGTCAACACCTCGGCCAGCGTGATGGTGGACAGCGCAATCGCCAAGTGCCCCCGGGCCGCCGCTTCAAACAGGCCGACAAAGCGGTCGGCAAACTGCGGATGCGATTCGAGCAAATAGACAAATGGCGCCGTGTCCACCAGCACCGTGGCACCCTGGGGCAGCCCCGCCCACAGACGCGGTGGGGTAGCGGCCATTCAGGCCCCGTTCCACTCGTTGCGCAAGTCGGCCACGGTTTGGCCCACATCCGCGCCCCACAGGCCACGTCCCGTACCGCGCAAGGACAGCAGATCGGCGCCAGCCTCGGCCGGAGCGAGCGCCGCCAGGCCTTGCACCGGCACGATGGCCGCATAAGGCTTGCCGTGCTTGGTAATTACGCTGCTGAATCCCGCATGGGCTTCGGCCACGAGGTGGGGCAGCTGGATGCGCGCTTGCTCCAGGCCGTAGCTCTCAGGGATTGCCATGAAAACCTCCTATATCTGTACTGTCTGTACGGTTTATACCCGATTCAGGCCGCCCAGTCGTAGTCAATGGTGATGGGCGCGTGGTCCGAGAACTTCACGTCCTTGTAAATGGCGTGTTGGCGCGCGCCAGCCGCAAGCAGTGGCGTGGCCAGGTGGTAGTCCAGGCGCCAGCCCACGTTCTTGGCATAGGCCTGGCCGCGGTTGCTCCACCAGGTGTAGGCGGCGTCGGTGGCGGTGGGCTCTAACTGGCGGTAGACGTCCACCAGGCCGGCCTCGTTTAGCAACTGCGTCATCCAGGCGCGCTCCTCGGGCAAAAAGCCGGAGTTCTTTTTGTTGCCCTTGAAGTTTTTCAGGTCGATTTCCTGGTGCGCGATATTGATGTCGCCGCACAGCACAAATTCGCGCTGGCCTTTGAGCGCGGTGAGGTGCGGGTAGAACTCGGCCAGAAAGCGGTATTTGGCCAGCTGGCGCTCTTCGCCCGACGAGCCACTCGGAAAATAGGCGCTGATGATGGAGCGCTTGCGCGCGGGCGTGTCAAAGCGCAGTTCCACGTAGCGGCCCTCGGCGTCAAACTCGCCCGAGCCGTAGCCCACCACCACGTCGCTGGGCGCGTGGCGGGTGTACACGCCCACGCCTGAGTAGCCCTTTTTCTCGGCAAAGTGAAAGTAGCCGTTCAGGTCGGCCAGGTTCTCGAACTTGCCCGCCACGTCGTCGGCCTGGGCTTTGACTTCTTGCACACAAATACAATCCGGCTGCAGTTGCGCCAGCCAGGGCTCCAGCCCTTTGCTGGTGGCCGAACGGATGCCGTTGAGGTTAAGGCTGCTTAATTTGAACAAGGAATTCCCCATGGTTGATAGTGGCCCGAACGCCCTGAACGCAGCAAGTGCGACCCCCAATCTGGCACAAGAGTTTGTGGCGTTTGCGGTAGCGTGTGGCGTGTTGCGCTTTGGTGAATTCACCACCAAGGCCGGTCGCCAAAGCCCGTATTTTTTCAACGCCGGCCTGTTTGACGACGGCGCCAAACTCGGGCGGCTCGCGCAATTTTATGCCCAGCGCCTGCTGGCAAGCGGCATTGAATTTGACATGATTTTTGGCCCCGCCTACAAGGGCATTCCGCTGGGCGCGGCCGTGGCCATTGAGCTCGCGCGCCTGGGCCGCAACGTGCCGTTTGCCTACAACCGCAAGGAAGCCAAAGACCACGGCGAAGGCGGCAGCCTGGTGGGCGCGCCGCTCCAGGGACGGGTGCTGATCATCGACGACGTGATGAGCGCAGGCACCGCTGCGCGCGAGTCGATTGCGCTGATCAAGGCGGCGGGCGCCACACCCCACGCGGTAGCCATCGCCCTGGACCGCCAGGAAATGGCCACCGAAAAACAGGCCGACGGCTCGACCAAAGACGTGCCCTACAGCGCCGTGCAATACGTGCGTAGCGTTGAAGGCCTGCAGGTATGCGCCATCGCCGAACTCTCGGACTTGCTGGGCTACTTGGGTGCCCAAACCGACAACGCCATGGGCGAACATCGGGCGCGGGTGCAGGCGTACCGGGAGCGCTACGGGGTGTAATTGTTGGGCTTCATTCGCCTACCTGAGGCTTAAACCCCGTAATACCGGTCCGTCCGGTGGTTCACACCAATCACCAGGTTCACCGCCACCGCGCCCAAGAGCGAGAGCAGCGCTGTGCGTGGGTCGGTGGCGGCAAAGGCGGCCAGCAAGATGACCAAGTCCACGGCCATTTGCACATTACCGGCGCGCCAGCCGCGCGTCTTTTGCAAATAGATGGCGGTGATCGTGACGCCGCCCAGGCTGGCGCCATGGCGGATCAAAATCAGAATACCCGTGCCTGCCAGCAGACCGGCCATGACAGCGCCAAAAGCGGCGTTCAGGTGGCTAAAGCCGATCCAGTGCGGCAGCACCTCCACGTACACCGACAGCAAGGCCACGGCCGCGAAGGTCTTGAGCGTGAACACCCGCCCCAGCCTGCGCCAGCCAAACACGTAAAACGGCAGGTTGAT
>CANFNE010000001.1 GCA_947448105.1 Burkholderiales bacterium | reverse complement strand
TGGGGCTTCAGAGGGCGAGGGCGGCGCGGTGCTGGCCGTGGGCGACGACGACCAGAGCATTTACGCCTTTCGCGGCGCGCGCGTGGGCAACATGGCGGACTTTGTGCGCGAATTTGGCGTGCAGCACCAGATCAAGCTAGAGCAAAACTACCGCAGCCACAGCAATATCCTGGATTCGGCCAACGCGCTGATCAGCAACAACAGCCGGCGTCTGGGCAAAAACCTGCGCACCGACCAGGGCCCGGGCGAACCCGTGCGTGTGTATGAAGCCCCCAGCGACTTTGAAGAAGCGCAGTGGATGGTGGACGAAATGCGCCACCTGCTTAAAACCCCATCCGAGCATCCGGGGGGAGACTGCTACCAGCGCAGCGAGATTGCGGTGCTGTACCGCTCCAACGCGCAAAGCCGGGTGATCGAGACCGCGCTGTTCAACGCTGGCTTGCCCTACCGCGTCTACGGTGGCCTGCGCTTTTTTGAGCGCGCCGAGATCAAGCACGCGCTGGCCTATTTGCGCCTGCTGGCCAACCCCAACGACGACACCAGCTTTATGCGGGTGGTGAACTTTCCGGCGCGCGGCATTGGCGCGCGCAGCATCGAGCAGTTGCAAGACATGGCCAAGGCCTCGGGCTGCTCGTTTCATGACGCGGTCAGCGCCGTTGCTGGCAAGGCCGGCACGCTCTTGGGCGCCTTTGTCGCCAAGATTGACGTGCTGCGTGAACAAACCACCACCTTGAGCCTGCGCGAAACCGTGGCCCTGGTACTCGACCACAGCGGCCTGCTGGCCCACTACCGCCTCGAGCGCGAAGGCGAAGACCGCATCGAAAACTTGGAAGAACTTGTCAACGCCGCCGAAAGCTTTGTGCGCCTGGAAGGCTTTGGCCGAAGTGCGCCCGGCGGGCAGGGCGCGGATAGCGCCTTAACCCAAAGCCCGGCCAGCCAGGGCTTGAGCCCCGATCTGCCGCTTCCCGAGCCCGAGTTTGGCGACACGGGCGAAACCCTGTCGCCCCTGGTGGCCTTTTTGACCCACGCGGCGCTGGAGGCCGGTGACAACATGGCGCAGGCCGGGCAAGACGCCATCCAGCTCATGACGGTGCATTCGGCCAAGGGCCTGGAATTTGACTGCGTGTTCATCACCGGAATGGAGGAGGGCCTGTTTCCCCACGAAAACTCCTTGAGCGACCGCGACGGACTGGAAGAAGAACGTAGGCTGATGTACGTTGCCATCACCCGCGCACGCCAGCGCCTGTACCTGAGCCATTCGCAAACTCGCATGCTGCATGGCCAGACCCGCTACAACCTCAAAAGCCGCTTTTTTGACGAGCTGCCCGAGGAATGCCTCAAGCTCCTGACACCCAAACGCCAACCGGTGCGCGGCAGCTGGGGCCAGGGCGGTGGCAGTTATGGCGGACACGGCGGTGGCTCCAGCACCAATTACACCAGCGCGTCTTCCGCAGCCGGATCGGCCACCTACGGAAGCGGCGCACCCGTGGCCCGCAAGACGGAGCCCGAGCACGGCCTGCGTTTGGGCATGCAGGTGTTTCACAACAAGTTTGGCGAAGGCACGGTACTCACGCTGGAAGGCGCAGGAGATGATGCGCGCGCGCAAATCAACTTTCCCCGCCACGGCACCAAGTGGCTGGCGCTGAGCGTGGCCAAACTCACGCCGGTGTGAGCTTTTGGCGGCAGGAGCCGCCGCCTGCAGACATTACTATTTCGCGCTATGACCACTGCAACACGCGATTTACCCACCGATTCCCCCGTCGCCTGGCGCCAGGACGCCCGCGTCATTGGCCTGGTGGGCCTGGCGCACGGCAGTTCGCATTTCGGCCACTTGATATTGCCGCTGCTGTTTCCGGTCTTTCTCAAGGAGTTTGGTTTTAGCTACTCCGAGCTAGGGCTGCTGATGACGGTTTTTTTCGCCATATCCGGCATGGGCCAGGCGTGTTCAGGCTTTGTGGTGGACCGGATCGGCGCGCGGCCGCTGTTGTTTACTTCCTTCGGGCTGTTTATCACCGCCTGCCTTTTGGCGTCCGCAGCCCAAAGCTACGCCTCTTTGGTGCTGGTGGCTGCGCTGGCGGGCGCAGCCAACGCGCCGTTTCACCCGATTGACTTCACCATCCTCAACCAGCGCGTGTCGGCTGCGCGCCTGGGCTACGCTTTTAGCGCCCACGGACTGAGCGGCAATCTGGGCTGGGCCACCGCGCCGGTGTTCTTCGCCGGTTTGGGCTCGGTGCTGGGCTGGCGCCAGACCTATCTGGCGGCGGCCGCCTTTTTTGCGGTAGTTTTGCTGGTATTGGTGCTGCAGCGTGAACACCTGCAGACCCGCGTGCTGGCGCGCAATCCGGTGGCCGACCCCGGCCACGCCATGGCCTTTATGAAGCTGCCTGTGGTGTGGTGGTGTTTTGCGTTCTTCTTTCTCTCCACCATGACGCTTGCTGTGGTGCAGGGCTTTGCGGTGTCGATTCTTAAAGCCATGCATGGCGTGGGCTTTGAGGCGGCCACGCTCACGCTGAGCGCCTACATGCTGTGTGGCGCGTTGGGCGTGTTTGTGGGTGGCTTTGTGGCGGCACGTACCGTCCATAGCGACCGGGTGGTGGCGCTGACCATGGCTGCTGGTTCGCTCTTGCTGGCCCTGTGTGGCACCGGTTGGCTGGGCGCTACGCCCACCATGGTGGTGCTGGCGGCCACCGGGTTTGCGGTCGGCATTGGCGGCCCCTCGCGCGACATGATGATCAAGCGCGCCACGCCCCAGGGCGCCACCGGTCGCGTCTACGGTCTGGTGTATTCCGGTCTGGACACCGGTTTTGCCGTTTCGCCGCTGGTGTTTGGCGCTTTGATGGACCGGGGCTGGTACAGCGCCACACTGCTGGGTGCTTCCGCGGTGTTGATGCTCAGCGTTGGCGCTGCGCTCGGCGTGGGCCGCAGAACAGCACCGGCCGCCGGTTGAGCGTTTTCTCCTTTTTTTCGACTACCCGCACCCCATGCCTCACCGCCACCACAGTTCCCCCGCCCATTTGCTCGCGCCGGTCATGCGCGGTGTGCTCGAGCGCATTGCGCGCGCTGGCCACGTGCCCATGCACGCCCTGTCGCCGCAGCAGGCGCGCGCTGCCTATGCCGCAGGCGCGGATGTGTTGGAACTACCCGCGCAGACGCTGACGCGGGTGGAGGACCATTTTTTTGCCACCCGCGACGGCGCGCAGTTGCTGGCCCGCCTGTACGCGCCCAGCGCCGAGCGCCTGCCGGTGCTGCTGTACTTTCATGGCGGTGGCTTCACCATTGGAAGCGTACAAACCCACGACACGCTGTGCCGCCGCCTGAGCCACTTGGCGCACTGCGCGGTGGTGTCGGTGGACTACAGGCTGGCACCCGAGCACCGCTTTCCCACCGCGTTTGAAGACGCTTGGGACGCGCTGGCTTGGCTGGCTGCGTCGGCCGCAAGCCTGGGGCTTGACAGCAGCCGCATCGCGGTGGGCGGCGACAGTGCTGGCGGCACGCTGGCGGCGGCCTGCGCTATTGCCGCGCGCGACGCCGGTCTGGCGCTGGCACTGCAACTGCTGTTTTACCCCGGCACCTGCGGCCACCAAAACACCGATTCGCACCGGCGCTTTGCCCAGGGCTTTGTGCTGGAAGAGGCGCATATCCGCTACTTTTTTAACCACTACCTGCGCGCCCCGGCAGACCGGGACGACTGGCGCTTTGCGCCCCTGGATGGGCTGGACGCACACGGCGAACTGGTGGACGTGGGCGGCGTGGCGCCGGCGTGGGTGGGCTTGGCCGAATGCGATCCGCTGGTGGACGAGGGCGTGTTGTACGCCGACCGCCTGCGCCTGGCCGGGGTGCCGGTAGACCTGGAAATTTACCGGGGCGTGGTGCACGAATTCATCAAGATGGGCCGTGTGGTGCCGCAGGCGCTGCAGGCGCACGCGGACGCAGCCCGGGCTTTGCGAAAGGTGTTTGACCATGGCTGAAGTACCAGTGCGGTTGCCGACATTGGCCGACTTTCGCATGCACCACCGCCTGCGCGTGCGCTGGGCCGAGGTGGATTTGCAAAAAATCGTCTTCAACCCCCACTACCTGATGTACGTGGACACCGCCATTGCCGACTACTGGCGCGCCATTGCGCTGCCCTATGAGCAAACCCTGCACGCGCTGGGCGGCGAGTTGTTCGTTAAGAAATCGACCCTGGAGTTTCATGCCTCCGCCCTCTACGACGACCGCCTGAGCGTGGCCCTGCGCTGCGCACGCATGGGGAACTCGTCGGTTCAATTTTTGAGTGGCATTTTTCGGGGTGAGGAACTGCTGGTCAGCGCCGAATTGATCTATGTGTTCGCCGACCCGGTGGCCAAGCGGGCACTGCCCGTACCCGAGGCCCTGCGCCAGACCATGCTGGGTTTCGAGCGTGGCGCGCCGGTTGTCAGCACCACGTTTGCCGCTTGGAGCGAGGTGAGCGCAGCAGTGCAAAGCCTGCGCCCCGCCGATGAACACGACGCCACAGCCCAGCATTGCCTGCTGCGCAATGCCTTGGGCGAACCAGTAGCCACAGCCCGGCGCTGCGCCGGGTCGCAATCGGTAGACGGGGTGGCAGTGGCCGAGCCCCTGCGTGGGGCTGGCTGGGGCAAGGCGGCGCTAGCGGCTTGGGCTGCGCACACCGGCAGCGCCCCAACGACTTAAATGTCTTCGAGTAAGGCGTAGGGCAGCGGCAGCAGAGCCAAAGGCGCGCCGTTGGGGCCGCCCAGGCGCAGTTCGCCCGCTTCTGCGGCGCTGGTTTGCATGGACACAATCGCCAGCCACGGGCCTTGTGCACTGCGGGCGGCTTGCACCACCAAGCCGCAGGGCTGATCGGGGTCGAGGCTTGAAAACAGCGCTTGACCCGCAGCCACGGGCGCACCGGAATCACTGAACGGCAGTTGCGCAATATAGGCGCGGCGCTTGAGGGTGCCGCGAAACTGGCTGCGCGCCACCACCTCTTGGCCGGGGTAGCAGCCTTTCTTGAAACTCACGCCGCCTACCGACTCAAAGTTCAGCATCTGGGGCACAAAGGCTTCCACCACGGCAGCGCTCACGGTGGCCACACCGCTGAGCACTTCGCTGGATTGCCAATCGGCCAGCGCAAGCGACGGTCCTGCGGGCGCAGGCGCGCTGGTGGGGCTAAGCAAAAGCTGGCGCGCCAGCCCTTGGGCCGGGTACAACTGCACCACGCTGGCGTCGGCCACATTGGTGGCGCTCCAGGGTGCGGTGGCACCTGCGTCCAGCGTGGAGGTGCTTTGGCCTAACAGCCCATAGACTGCAAAATCGGCGCTGGCGTCCCGCAGCTTGGCCTTGGCGCGCATGACAAACATGGACATGCGCTTGAGCGTGGGCGCCAGCAGGTCGGCGCTGCACACCAGCAAAACGTCGCCCTTGTCACGCTGGAGCACCACAAAACTGGCCTGCATGCGGCCCTTGGCCGAGCAAAACGCGGCCAGCCGAGCCTGCGTGGGGGAGAGCTGGTTGAGGTCGTTGCTGAGCTGGCCGTTCAAAAAGCGGATGGCGTCGTCGCCGCTGGCTTCTATGACGCCTAAATGCGCCAGTCGGGCTACGCCACTGGCGGGCAGTTGTACCGCACCCGATTCTGAAGAGGAACTGGCATCGACCGATGGCGCGCTGGAGGCCAGCGGTGGCGAGGAGACGGGGGAGGATGGAGTGGTCGCTTGCATGGTCCGAATTATGCGGCCCGCCCAATACCCGCAGGGCCTGCGCGGCTGTCGCGCCCTTGGCGCAACCCTCGGGTTCAGCCTTAGTCTTCGACGATCAGCGCGCAAGGCGCCTTGACTTTGAGCAACTTGGCGCGTTCGTTGCACAAAGACACGGCCAAGCGCTCGCCTTGGGCGGACAGGCGCACGTAAATCGCGCAGCTAAAGGCCATTTTCAGGCCGTCGGTGCGGCTGTCAAAGCCGGCCGCACAGTGGCCATAACGGCCCAGATCGGGTTTGTTCTTGGCGTATTGCTCCAGCAGCGGCTGGGGCAACTGGTGCGGTGCAATGGTCAGCGGCGCGTCGCTTGCGTGTGTGCTCAAAAGGCAAAGCGAAAGCAGGGTGGCGAAAATGGTTTTGAAGACTTGCATGGGAGGATCTTAGCGAGGAAAGGGGGATGGCCTGGCGCCTAGCTGCCCAGGCCGATGGGCGCTGGCGTGTGCATGGCGATGCGGGTAAAGAGCCGGTCGTACAGCGGTTCACGCGCGTACTTGCCCGTAATCGGGTTGCTTTCGGTGGTGAACGCGGTGTCTAGCAGCATCCAGTCGGCGTCATCGAGCACCTTGCGTGCCTCGGGAATCACCACGGTTTCTTCCAGACGGATGTGGTTCAGGTAAAACTCGACGTAGGACTTGAGCGCTGCCTCAAAATCGCCGCGGCGCGAGTCGCCCAGCAGTTCCCAGCCCAGCAGCAGGTGTTGCAGCTCGCGCACCTGGGCCTCACCCACCGTGTGCTCGTGGGTGAGCTGCGCAATCACTTCGCGCGTGGCCGCAGAACGTGCGGCCACCGGCGGAAATAACAGCGCGGTTTCTTTGGTGTGGTGCAGACGCTCCGGGAATTCGTCCATGTAAAAAAGCATGGCGCGCATCACGTCAAAAAACTGCTCTGGCCGGTCGTGCGGTCCGCGTTGTACCAGCATGCCCATGGAGCGCAGCATGGCGGTCAGCGCGGTGTGTTCGTCGTGGATGATGCGGATGCTGGGGTGGGTCATAGGGAAAGCGGCACAGTGACGGACTTGCTTGGACGCTTTGAGCGTCTCACGGGCTGAGGCGCCTGGGCTTGACTTGCATCAAATTCTTCGCGATTGCCGCCCCTTACCCGCAGCTTCCCAGATAGCCGCACTGGGTACAGTAGTCGCAGCCGTCTTTTTTGATGACCGCGTGGGCGCCGCATTCCTGGCATTTTTTACCGGCCATGGCTTGCGGCGCGTGGTCGCTTGCGGGCGCAGCCCCGGCAGGCTTCTGGCCGCCTTCGTTGCGCTGGGCCATGATGTTCTGGATGGCATAGGCGATGGCGGCCACCTCGCTGTCGTGCCACAGGGGTAGTTGCGCACCGTCGCTGCGGCTAAAGCTTCCCAGGCGCACCGGGCCGCGGTCCCAGGCCACTTTGCGCATGTCGGCCAGCGCACGCTCCAAAAAGCCGCCGCGTGCCGCCAGCGACAAGAGCCGCATGCTTGAGGTCATCCACTGCTGGGATTCGCCGCTTTGGCCCACGGGCATAAAAAACTCGATGGCGCGCTCCACCGTGCCCACGCCGCTGGGGTGGGGCACGGGCATGAAGGACACCACCAGATACAAGGTTTTGTGGCCTTCTTGCGTCCAGTATTCGACCTTTTCGGCCACGGCGGACAGGGCGCCTTTGGGGCGGCTCTCGATCACGCTGCGCATGGGGTCTGGCGCTGCCGCCGTCCCAGGAACAGGTGCGCTCGCGCTTGCGGTCGGGCCAGCTTCGAGCACCGAGCCCAGGATGCTGTTCGGGCGGTAGGTCGCCAGGCCCTTGAGGTGCGCCTGCCAGGCCTGCAAATACAGGTGCTTGAAGGCGTCAAACGGGTAGTCGCCCGGCACGTTCACCGTCTTGGAAATTGCGGTGTCAACCAGCGGTTGCACCGCCTTCATCATGGCGATGTGTGCTTGCGCGGGCATGTCCAGCGCGCAGACAAAGCTCTCGGGCAGGGCGTCGGTATTGCCGCCCAGGTGTTTGAACACGCGCCAGGCGTGGTCTTCTACCGCGTATTCCAGCGTGCTGCCGTCGGCCTGGCGCTTTTTGCGCCGGTACACCCACGAAAACGAGGGCTCAATGCCGTTGGAGGCGTTGTCGGCAAAAGCCAGGCTCACCGTGCCCGTGGGCGCGATGGAAAGAAGATGGCTGTTGCGGATGCCGTGGCTGCGGATCGACTGTTTCAGGGCCTCGGGCAGGCGGCCCACAAAGTTGTCGTCTTGCAAATAGGTACTGGCGTCAAAGGCGGGAAACGCGCCCTTTTCTTGCGCCAGTGCCACCGAGGCGCCGTAGGCGGCGTCGCGCATGTGGCGGGCAATCAGGGTGGCCATGTCGCGCCCTGGTGCGCTGTCGTAGCGCAGGCCCAACATGGTCAGCGCATTGCCCAAGCCGGTAAAGCCCACGCCAATGCGGCGTTTGGCGGCAGCCTCGGCCTTTTGCTGGGGCAGCGGCCAATAGGTCAGGTCCAGCACATTGTCCAACGCGCGCACCTGTAGGGACACGGCGTGCGCAAAGCGTTCAAAGTCAAAACTGGCCGGGCCTGCAACGCCAAACGGGTGGCGCACAAAGCGCGGCAAGATCACCGGGCCCAGGTCGCAGCAGCCGTAGGGGGGGAGTGGCTGTTCGCCACAGGGGTTGGTCGCAGCGATCGACTCAATAGCGCGCAGGTTGTTGTCCTGGTGGATACGGTCTAGAAACAGGATGCCGGGTTCGGCAAAGTCGTAGGCCGATTGCATGATGGCGTCCCACACTTCCTGGGCCGGCATTTCCTGGTAAACCCACAAGCCGTCTTCGCGCTGGCGGGCGCCTGCCGCAATGCGTTCAAGCCCGGGGCGGGCGCTGTGCACCAGTTGCCAGGTTTGCTGGTGCGTGAGCGCCTGCATAAATGCGTCGGGCACGGCCACGGACACGTTGAAGTTGTTCCAGCGTCCGGGCGTGCGCTTGGCACCGATGAACTCAAAAATATCGGGGTGGTCAATGCGCAACACGCCCATTTGGGCGCCCCGGCGCGCCCCCGCGCTCTCCACCGTGGCGCAGGAATGGTCAAACACGTTGATGTAGCTGCACGGCCCCGAGGCCATGGACGCCGTGCCCTTGACTTCGGCCCCGCGCGGACGGATGCGCGAAAAGTCGTAGCCCACGCCGCCGCCGCGGCGCATGGTCTCTGCCGCCTCGCGCAACGCCTCGTATATGCCGGGGTAGCCCTCTGCGTCGATGCCCTGAATGCAGTCGCCCACGGGCTGCACAAAACAGTTGATCAGCGTGGCCTGAATGGAGGTTCCTGCCGCGCTCATGATGCGCCCAGCGCCAATGGCGCCGTCGCGCAGGTTATGCAAAAACAGGGCCTCGAACTTGGCCTGCAGGGCTGGCTTTTCGACCGAGGCAAGTGCCTTGGCCACGCGGCGCAGCACGTCGTCGGCGCTGGTTTCGCCGGGTTTGAGGTATTTCTCGCGCAGCACATCGTCGCAAATCGTTTGCGGTGGCAGTGCGTTGGCCAAGAGATCCGGGACTTGGGCGTTCATATGGCGACTCCATGCGGGCTGGAACCTAGTAGTGCGGTCGCCGCCACAGGTGCAATGGCACCCAGCATCCATTGCATCAGCTCCGCAACGCTGCGGATTTGGTCGCCAAAGGGCAGGGCGCCTGCGCCGCGAAAGAACAGGCCTTTGTGCACATTGCCGTCCATCGCGTGCCCGAGTTGCTGGTCAATGCAAAACTGGCCGATGCTGGCGTCACCGTCGCGCAGGCCGCAGTGGGCCAGGCAGTCAAAAGACATATTGCATTTCTTCTTAAGGTGGGCTGCGGCCTTGAGCTGGGGCTCGATACGCAGGTATTTGTTGAGCCAGGGCGTGCGCACCGCGCGCGCGGGCAGTCCCGAGACGCTGACAAACTCCACGATGTCTTGCGGCTGGGCCCGGGCCAACACCTGTTTGAAGGCGGGTGCTGCGTCGCATTCCTGGGTCACGGCAAAGGCGGTGCCCAGTTGCACCGCCGAGGCGCCCAGTGCCTGCAGGCGCGCAATATCGGCCTGGCAGGAAATGCCGCCTGCGGCGATCAGCGGAATGCGGCCTTCGATGCCTGCGGCCCTGAAAAACGCCAGCACGGCGGGAATGGCCACCTCAAAATCAAAACGCGCATCCGCCAGATCCCCCACGTTGGACGCGCCCAGGTGGCCACCAGCCAAGCGCGGGTGCTCAATCACCACCGCGTCGGGCAGTCGACCGCGCTTTTCCCATTTGCGCACCAACAGTTGCACGCCACGGGCGTCTGAGAGGATGGGTATGAGGGCGGTGTTGGGAAAGTCGCGTGCCAGCTCGGGCAAGTCCAGCGGCAAGCCCGCACCCACCACCAGCGCGTCAGTGCCGCTTTCCAGTGCCTGGCGCACGTAGCCCGTGTACTGGCTAAGTGCCTTCATCACGTTGACGGCGATGACGCCCTGACCCTGCGCGAGCTTGCGGGCACGCTTAATTTCGCGGTCTAGTGCCACCAGGTTGGCGGCATCAATGATTTCTTTCGCGTCAAGCTCTTTGTCGAGGTGAGCGGTTTTTTCCATTAAGTCCGGGTGCAGGCGGCGCAGGTCGACCGATGAAATGGTGCCAAATCCGCCTTGGCGCGCCACGGCACCCGCCAGGCCACTGGCAGACACCCCGACGCCCATGCCGCCTTGTACGACCGGAACCAGGGTCTTGTCCCTAAGCTTCCAGGTGTTCAGCCCCGACCCCGCGCACAGGTCGAGCAAACCTGCCACGACCTGGTCTTCTTCCACAACACAGTGTTCCATCTTGTTCCATAGAAACGGCCCAAAGGGCCCTACGGAACCGGAGGTTATGGCAACCGGCGCCTGCGAAATGCGACTGGCTCGCATTGCGCGCTGGCAAATGGCAGTGGCTTGATCCCGGTCAAACGGGACGGAAAAATTGCGCCTAAATGGGCACGCCCACCAGATCGTGGCCTTCGGTGCCCACGATTCGGGCACGGGTGAATTCACCCACCTTGAGGGTTTTGCTGATCTTTTCCGGTGGCAGCAGGCGCACCACGCCGTCGATCTCGGGCGCGTCGGCATAGGAGCGGCCGACGGCGCCTTTTTTGCCCAGCGAGGGGGCAGAGTCCACCAAGACTTGCATGGTGGCGCCTACGCGCCTGCGCAGGCGCTGGGCGGACACTTCTTCTGCCACGGCCATAAAGCGCGAGCGGCGCTCTTCACGCAATTCCAGCGGCAGCATGCCGGGCAGGTCGTTGGCGGTGGCACCGTCCACGGCGCTGTAGGCAAAGCAACCAGCACGGTCAATCTGCGCTTCGCGCACAAAGTCAAGCAGGTGGGCAAATTCTTCTTCGGTCTCGCCCGGGAAGCCGGCAATAAAGGTGCTGCGCACCACGAGCTCGGGGCAGGCGGCGCGCCAGGAGGCAATGCGCTCCAGGTTTTTTTCGCCACTGGCTGGGCGCTTCATGCGCTTGAGCACGTCGGGGTGGCTGTGTTGCAGCGGAATGTCCAGGTAGGGCAGTACTTTGCCTGCGGCCATCAGCGGCACGATCTCGTCCACGCTCGGATAGGGATAGACATAGTGCAATCGCACCCAGGCGCCATAGGATGCGGCAATTTCGCCCAAGGCGGCTACCAGGTCCACCATGCGGGTTTTGATGGGTTTGCCGTCCCAAAAACCGGTGCGGTATTTGACGTCCACGCCATACGCGGAGGTGTCTTGGCTGATTACCAACAGTTCTTTCACGCCGCCTTCAAACAGCGCGCGGGCTTCACTGAGTACATCGCCAATCGGGCGCGAAACCAGGTCGCCGCGCATGGACGGGATGATGCAAAAGGTGCAGCGGTGGTTGCAGCCTTCGCTGATCTTCAAATAGGCGTAATGGCGCGGCGTGAGCTTGAGCCCGGCCACCCCGAAAGACTGCGGCACCAGGTCCAAAAAGGGGTCGTGCGGCTTGGGCAGGTTCAGGTGAACCGCGTCCATCACCTCTTGGGTGGCGTGGGGGCCGGTGACGGCCAGCACCCGGGGGTGCATCTGGCGCACCATATTGTTGCCCTCTGCGTCCGACTTGGCGCCCAGGCAGCCGGTGACGATGACCCGACCGTTCTCCGCCAGCGCCTCGCCAATCGTGTCCAGGCTTTCGCGCACCGCATCGTCAATAAAGCCGCAGGTGTTGACGATGACCAGGTCCGCACCCTGGAAGGTTTTGGAGGTCTGGTAGCCCTCGGCGCTGAGCTGGGTGAGGATGAGCTCGGAATCGGTCAGGGCTTTAGGGCAGCCCAGGCTGACAAAGCCCACTTTGGGCGCGGGTTTGGCTTGGGCGAGGGGGGCGATTACGTCGTTCATCGGGGCTTTGTATGCAAAAAGTAGGGGTGGGCGGCGCTTGCCGCCAGAGGCCGCGCGGGCCTGGCGCGCTTAGCGCTTGATGCCAAAAGTGCCCAAAAACTGCTCGGTCTGCTTTTGCATCTGTTCCTGCATCTGGGTAAACACCGTGCTTCCCAGCACATTGGGCACCAGCGGCACTTGCAGGTCCATCAGGGTCTGGATGTTTTTTTCGATGTAGCCGCCCATCAGTCCCTGCATGGCGTGGCCATAGAAGCGGATGATGTTGGACAGCACCGGCACAGTGAACATGGGCGAGCCATTGGCCTCTTCTTCCAAAATAATCTGCAGCAAGATGCTGCGCGTCAGGTTTTCGGACGTTTTTGCGTCCACCACCGCAAACACCTCGTGCTGCATGACGAGCTGCTTGATCTCTGCCAGCGTGATGTAGGTCGAGGTGTGCGTGTCGTAGAGCCGCCGGTTGGGGTACTTTTTGATCACCCGGTCGGGTAAGTTAGATGCAGCTTCGGCCTTGGCGTCAGGTTTTGCGTCAGATTTAGCGTCGTGTTTGGCGGCGGATTTTTGGGGCATGGGCGCAGGGGTGTCAGAGGGTTGCGCTCATAGAGCGGACGCGGGGCGAGGGCTCCATTGTAAGGAGTGGCACTAATCCTGGGGTTTGGAGCGCAGTTGCTTGGTGCTGGAGCGCTGGCTTTTGGATTCCAGGCGCCGCTGTTTGGACGCATAGCTGGGCTTGGTGGCGCGGCGCGGCTTTTGCGGTGTGGCCACGCTGTTGACCCAGTCGAGAAGGCGGGCAAAGGCGTCTTGCCGGTTTTGCTCTTGCGTGCGGTGGCTTTGGGCCTTGAGAACGAATACGCCATCGGCAGTCACCCGGCTGTCGGGCAGGGCCAGCAGGCGTTCCTTGATGTCGTCAGGCAGGCTGGAGGCCAGCACATCAAAACGCAGGTGAATCGCGGTGGAAACCTTGTTGACGTTTTGCCCGCCCGCGCCTTGCGCCCGGATGGCGCTCATCTCGACTTCGGATTCGGGAATGGCGATTATGTTGGGCATGCGAGCCCCCTGGCTGCAGTTAAACTGCAGCAGCGTCGTATCAACACTGCACAGGAGATCACCATGGCAAAAGGTCAGCAAAAAACCAATAAAGAAGCAAAGAAGCCCAAGAAGGATACGTCACCGCCCAAACCCCTGGCCGGCGGCGAGCCGCCCGTGCGGGCCACCATCACCACCACGGTGATTCCTCGGGGCAAGATCAAGAACAAATAAGGCGTGCGTGGGCACAGCAAACAAGCGCACTCCAGGGTGCGCTTTTTTTGTGCCTGCGCAAGGCGGCGCGCGTTAAGAGGGGCGCTGGATTGCGGTATCTGTTCCCGCGCAGGCCGTAAGGCCCTCAGGCGGACAGTTGCGCCAGCACCTCGGCGTGCAGCGGCGGCTGGCAGCCCGTGCGGGTGCAGTTGATGGCTGCAGCGGTCATGGCCTGGCACAAGGTGGCTTCCACCCTTTGTGCGGCTCCTTCGGGATGGAGCGCCCAATCGGCCACGCAGTTGCCCCAGAAGGTGTCGCCCGCGCCCACGCTGTCCACCAGCGTGACCGGTGGCACATCTTGTTGCGCGCTGTGCCCGTCCACCAGAAGGTAAGCGCCGTGCGCACCAAAGGTCAGCGCAATGCGGCTGCAGCCTTGGGCCACATAGCTTTGGGCAATCGCGCCCGCGTTGGCGCGCGAGGGATTGGTAAAGCCCAGCAACGCCAAGTCGTCGTCGCTGGCCTTGATCCAGTCTGCCAACGCCGCTACCTGGTGCACCGCAGCCACATAAGACGCCAGATCCGCCGCCAGTTTGGGCCGCAGGTTCACATCTACGCTGATCGTCCAGCCCAGGGCCTTGGCGCCGTGCAGTACCGCGAGCACCTTGTCATGCTCGGGCGGCACGAGCAGCAAGGAACCCGTGTGCAGCACGCCCGGCTCACTGCGCTCTAGTTGGGTCAATATCTGGATGGCTGTGTAGTCGCGGTCGGCAATGCCTTCGCGGTAAAAACCGTAGCTGGGCTGGCCGTTGCTGATTTGCACCACGGCCAAAGACGTGGGCAGGCGACTGGCGTTGCTGTTTAGTAGCACGCCGTCGCGCTCGAGTTGAACGCGCATTTGCAGGCCAAACTGGTCCATAGACAGCGGGTTCAAAAAAGCCACTGCACCGCCGCGCAAAGAGGCAGCACGCGCCATATTGAAAGGGCTGCCGCCCATCAAGGGGCGCAGGCTGCCGTCGGGCTGCGCGATGCAGTCCATCAGCGCCTCGCCCAAAACAACTATGCGCATGGCGGTTCCCTGAAGGGTTTATTTCTTGAGCAAATGCTGGCGGCGGATCACGTCAATCCAGACCGCGACGATGACGACGGCGCCGATGGCCATCATTTGCTTGAACTGCGAGATTTCCATCAGGTTCATGCCGTTGCGGATCATGGTGATGAGCACCGCGCCCAACAGGCTTCCCCAAATGCTGCCGCGTCCGCCAAACAGCGAGGTACCACCCAAAATAACGGCAGCAATCGCGTCGAGCTCAAACATCTGCGCCATCTTGCCGCTTGACGAGTCCATGCGCGCCATCAGCACCACCGCGCCCAGAGCGCAGCTCAGGCCCGAGACCACATATACGCCGAGCTTGTACCAGCGGATGTTGATGCCGACCTGGCGCGCACCCATCTCGTTGGAGCCCATGGCGTAGACGTAGCGTCCAAGCTTGGTGCTCGAAAGCACAAACGCCATCACCACGAAGTAAAGGCCCGTAATCCAGATGGGCATGGGCACGCCCAGCAGTTCGCCGTAGCCGATAAAGGGCAGGGGGTCGGGCATGCCCGAGTTGTCAAAGCCGCCGGTGGCGTCAAACGCCAGACCGCGCCACAGGGTCAGTCCGCCCAGGGTGACGATAAAAGAGGGGATGCCCACAAAGGCCACCAAGTAGCCGTTGAACACGCCAACCGCAGCGCCAATGGCCAAGGCGGCCGCAATGGCGGCGTAGGGGTTCACGCCGAGCTTGATCATCAAATGTCCGGCAATGGCGCCGGCCAGCGCAGTCAACGCGCCCACAGCCAGGTCAACGCCGCCCGTGAGAATGACGAACGTTTGTCCGCCCGCGAGCAGCGCGATCACGGAGCCCTGCACCAGGATGTTCGACAGATTGCCGGTGGTCAGAAAGTAGGGGGAGGCTACGGTCAGCAGCGCGCCCAGGACCAGCACGGCCACCAGTGCGCCATACCATTCTTGTCGGGTGAGGGACTTCATGAAAACGGTTCCTAATTACAAAAAACGAACGACCACCAGCAACTGTGTCGCTGGCGGTCGCCTTGTCCACCCTTAGGCCTGCACATACACGCCTTGGGGTGGCCGAGGGAGTTACTTCACTTTCATGAACTGGCCCACGCCAGAGTCTTTGGCAAACTGGTCCACATTGGACGGCAGCACCAGGAAGGATCCGGTATCGATGCGGGCTTCAACTTTTTTGCCTTCAGCAGCAGCGATAGCGGTTTCCACGCCGACTTGACCGATCTTGGCCAGCATTTGCGCGGCGTTGGCTGACTGCCAGCCTTGTTTCATCATGTCCAGGCCACCAGGAGATCCGTCAAAGCCAGCGATCTTCACGTCCCCGGCTTTTTTGCCAGCAGCCATCAAAGCGGCCTTGGCGCCCAGAGCACCGCCGTCCCATGCGCAAGCCACGAGCTTGGCGGTGGGGTTGGCGCGCAGCGCGGTTTCAACGCCGTTTTGGGCCATGGTCTGGTCCCAAGTGGTGGGGACTTCAACAATCTTGACGTTCTTGCGCACGCCGTTCAATCCGTCCACAAAACCTTTTTTGCGCTCTTGGCCGGTGGATTGGCCTAAGTCGCCGGTCACGTAGATCACGGTATCGCCGTCTTTGATCTGCTCAGCAGCCCATTTGCCCTGCACCATGGCTGCCTTGATGTTGTCGGTAGCCACGTAAGAAGTGATCTTGGCGCCGGTGATTCCGGTGTCCACAGCCACGACCTTGATGCCAGCGGCCAGGGCCTTGTTGATAGCGGGGGCGATACCTGCGCTGTCAACAGGCGCGATCGCGATGGCGTTGACCTTGCGGGTGATCATGTCTTCCACGATGGCCAATTGCTTGGACAGTTCGCCTTTTTCGGCAGCGAGTTCGATGAACTTGACGCCCGCTTTGGCGCCAGCGGCTTTGGCGCCGCCGTTGATCAGCGTCCAGCCTTCGTTGGTGTTGCCGTTGGTGATGTAGGCGATGGTGGTTTCAGCCATTGCGCTGGCCATCAAGCCAGCGGCAGCCATTGCGATAGCCAAGCGGCCAAGGGTGCGTTTCATGTTCATGTCAGTGTCTCCGTAGGGGTTGAGATAGCCGCACAGATGAACCTGATGCGTGCTGGGATCGAATTAAACCAGAATTTCGATTAAATAAATCTAGGGGTTTTACTAATACGATTTTTGGGAATTTTGTGGCATGCTCGAACCCAAATAGCTGTTTTGAGTCTCTGAACGCCTGTTTTCTCACGCTCTTTTTCGCCGGTCCGGCCTGTTTTGAAACTGTTACCACCTGTATGACCACCAAGCAACCCGTGCTGCACATCAGCGGCATTACCAAACACTACGGCGGCGTCAAAGCCCTGACCGACGCCCATTTCAGCCTGCAGCCCGGTGAACACGCCGCCATCGTGGGCGACAACGGCGCGGGCAAAAGCACGTTTGTGCGCCTGATCACCGGGGTAGAGCAGCCCAACCAGGGCGACATACTGCTTGACGGCCACAAAGTGAGCTTTCGCTCGCCGCTCGACGCCCGCGACCAGGGCATTGAGACGGTCTACCAGACCCTGGCTCTGGCAGAAGACCTGGACGTACCGGCCAACATCTTCCTGGGCCGCGAACTTACGCGCCTGAACCTGGGGCCGTTGTCCATCCTGAACCACAGGGCCATGCGCGAGCAATCCACGCAAATGCTCTCGACCACGGGCGTCAAAATCCAGGACATGTCCGAGAGCTTGCGTGGCATGTCCGGCGGCCAGCGCCAGTGCGTGGCGATTGCGCGCGCGGCCGGCTTTGCCAAAAAACTCATCATCCTGGACGAGCCTACCGCCGCATTGGGTGTGGCCGAAACAGCGCGCGTAGAGCAAATCATCAAAGGCCTGAAAACCCAGGGCGTGCCGCTGATCATCATCAGCCACAACCTGCGCCAGGTGTTTGACCTGGTGGACCGCATCTGGGTATTCCGCCAGGGCCGCATCATTTGCAGCCGCCGCACTATGGACACCAACCCCGAAGAAATCGTGGGCCTGATCACTGGCGCCATCGATCCATCCAAGTTCCGCGAAGAAGAGGCGCTCACATGCTAAAAGGTATTGATCCGCTGTTGACGCCCGAGCTGCTGATGCACCTGAGCGCCATGGGCCACGGCGAATGGGTGGCCGTGGTTGACGCCAATTTCACGGCTGATTTTCTAAGCCACGGTAAACCCGTGGTGCGCCTGCCCGGCAACAGCCTGGCGCGTGTAAGTCAGGCCGTGTTGTCGGTGATTCCGCTGGCCGAAGATGTGGCCCAGCCGGCTGCGTATATGCGTGTATGCCACCAAGATGCCAGCCACCGCACTGCCGCACACCAGGCTGTGGTCGATTGTTTGGCCAAGGAAGGCGTGCCCGATCAGCGCGTTGAAGGCGTAGAGCGCTTTGCCTTTTATGACAAGATCAAAGGCGCCAGCCTGATCGTCCAAAGCGGTGAGGCTACGGCCTATGGAAACGCCATGTTTTGCAAGGGCGTGATCCTGAACTAAGGTGCCGCCCGCGCCCCGCTTGCTTCCGAAAGACCCTGTGGAAATTTACCTCGACTGCGCCGATAGCTCCCAATGGGCCTTGCCTGCGGGCTGCCCACCGGTGGTGGGGGTCACGACCAATCCGAGTTTGGTGTTCCAGGCCGGCTTGGGCGTTTCCCTGTCCACCTATGCGCGCCTGGTGGACGCCGCAGGGGCCCACGGTATGGCGCAACTCATGGTGCAGCTGCCCGGCGCCGACGTGGCCCAAGCCCGGGCCTGGGTGGGCGATTTGCAAGCGCGTGCCGCCAAAAAGGGTGTGCAACTCACCATCAAGCTGCCGTGCCAGCCAAGCTGGCTGGCCTGCATCCGCGCGGTGCAGGCGATGGACCAGCCGGTATTGCTGACAGGCCTGTCCAACGCGGTGCAACTGCTGTGGGCCCAGTCCTTGGGTGTGGACTATGTTGCGCCCTATGTGGGCCGGCTTGCTGCCGACACCGCCAACGGCGGGCGCGACGTCTGGGCACTGATGAAAGCCTGTGTGAAGGCACAAAACAGCGAAGGCGCCAAGGGCGGGCCCCAATTGTTGGCTGCAAGCATCAAGTCACCGGATGTGCTTTCGCGCCTCATGGGCTTGGGCGCCGCTGCGGTCACCTTGCCTCCGGCCAGCCTGCTTGCCTGGTCGCAAGACGCCATTACCGACGCTGCGGTGGCGCAATTCGATCGCGATATCGCCGCCAGCCACGCGCTGGATTAATGCGATAGCCCAGGCGCAGCGGTGCGAGCTCCAGCCCGCCCTGCGATACTTGGCCCCATGCAACTTCAAGAGATTCTTTACAGCCAGGGCTTTGGCACCCGGCGTGTCTGCGCCGGCCTGATTCAGCAAGGCTTGGTGCAGGTGTACAGCGAAGGCCAGGGCGCTGCACCGGTAGTCTGCAAGGAGGCCAGCACCGAATTTGACGCCCCCGGCTTGCGCTTTCGGGTGCAAGGCGTGGACTGGCCGTATTTTGAAAAAGCCTATGTGCTGCTCAACAAGCCCGCAGGCACTGAGTGTTCGCAAAAGCCGTCGACCTACCCCAGCATTTACACCTTGCTGCCAACGCCATTGCGTCTGCGGCCGCAAAAAGCCGCAGTGCAAGGCGTGCAGGCCGTGGGGCGCTTGGACCAGGACACCACCGGCATGCTGCTGCTGACCGACGACGGCAAGTTCATCCACCGCATGAGCTCGCCGCGCCACCATGTGCCCAAGGTCTACGAGGTGACGGTCAAGCACCCGTTGGACGCGCGCCAGGTGGGTTTGCTGCTCAGCGGCGTGGTGCTCGACGACGATCCCAAGCCCGTGCGCGCTGCCGCCTGCGAAGCCGTATCCGAGTTCCACTTGCGCCTAACGCTGACCGAGGGCAAATACCACCAGGTCAAGCGCATGGTCGCAGCCGTGAGCAACCGGGTGGAGGCTTTGGGCCGCTCCCAGATCGGCGGCCTGGCCTTGCCCGCTGACCTGGCACCCGGGCAGTGGCGCTGGCTGGACGCGGCGGATCTGGCGCTGGTTTCTGGCTGAACCGCACTGCAATCGGCCCCGAAGGCCGTGTTGGCGCAAGGGATAAGCCCCATCCCACGGCTACACTCAGCCCGTGCCCGTTTGGCACGAATATTGTGAATTAGGGCATTTGTGAACCGTTTGAACCGTTTTTTGGCTATTGCGTCCCTGGTGTTGTGCGCGGGGGCCAAAGCCGCCGATGCACCGCCACCGATTTTTGTCCTCAATTCGCAAGACGCCAGTGTCAGCGTGATCGACCCGGTGAACTGGAAAGAGACGCAGCGCTTTCATACCGGCAAGGAGCCGCACCACCTGTACCTGACGCCCGACGAAAAGTCGCTGGTGATTGCCAACGCGTTGGGTGACTCACTTTTGTTTGTGGACCCTAAGACGGCCGCCGTGCAGCGCACGGTGCGCGGCATTTTGGACCCCTACCAACTGCGGTTTTCACCGGACATGAAATGGCTGGTGACCGTGGGCAACCGGCTCAACCATGTGGACCTGTACCGCTGGAACGGCACGGAACCGGTGCTGTCCAAGCGCATTCCTACCGGCAAGACGCCCAGCCACGTGTGGATTGACAGCAAGAGCACCACGGCGTACGCCAGCATGCAGGAAAGCGACGAACTGGTCGCCATTGATTTGGCGTCTGAGGCCATCAAGTGGCGCATCAAGACCGGATCGCTGCCTGCCGACGTGTTCGGTACGCCCGACGACAAACTGCTTCTGGTCGGCATGACCGGCGGCACCGGTGTGGAGGTTTATGACGTGAGCGCCGCACCCAAGTTGGTCAAGACGATTCCTACTGGCGCTGCTGCGCACGCTTTTCGCAGCATGGGCGACAAGCGCCACGTGCTGGTGAGCAACCGGGTGGCCAATACCATCAGCAAAATTGACTTCCAGACGCTGGCCGTGGTGGACCAGTTCGTGGCGCCCGGCGGCCCGGACTGCATGGATTTGTCGGCCGATGGTCGCTACATCTATGTGGCCTCGCGCTGGATCAAGAAACTCACGGTGATTGACACCAGCACACACAAAGTGGTGCGCCAGGTGGCCGTTGGCAAGTCGCCGCATGGCGTTTGGACGCTGGACCACGCGCCGCGTTAATCCGCATTTCACTGACAACTGCCATGCCTTCGCGCCCCCGCCACCCTTTGCGCTGGACGCTGGTGTGCGCGGTGTTGGCTTGGGGAGCTCCTGCCCAAAGTGCCAACCCGCCTGTAGCCCAGTGCGGCAAGCCCGTGTACCTGACCTTTGACACCGGCCACATGGAAGTGGCGCCCCTGATTGCCGATGTCTTGGCCCGCCACCAGGTCAAAGTGACGTTTTTCGCCGCCAACGAGGCGACTAAAACCGGCGACGGCAGCCTGGGCGAGCACTGGGCGCCGTGGTGGCGCGAGCGCGCCCGCGAGGGCCACGCCTTTGCCTCGCACACCTTCGACCATGTGTATTGGCGCGCGGACGCCGCCAAGGGCAGCGCGCCCGCGTTCCGCATGCAGCCCACGGCAGGTGCGTCGGCGGGCACCTTGATGACCCTGAACGCCGCCCAGTATTGCGCGCAAATCCAGCAATCGGCCGACCGCCTGCGGGCAGTCACGCAGCAGCCCGCGTTGCCGCTGTTTCGGGCGCCTGGCGGCAAAACGTCGCCGGCGTTGTTGGCGGCGGCCCGCTCCTGCGGCTACGCCCATGTGGCCTGGGCGGACGCCGGGTTCATGGGTGACGAGCTGCCCAGCGACAAATACCCCAATGCAGCCTTGCTGGCTAAGGCCCTACGCGATGTGCGCAGCGGCGATATTTTGATGGCGCACCTGGGCATTTGGTCGCGCAAAGACCCATGGGCGCCCGCGGTGCTTGAGCCTCTCATCGTGGGCCTGCAAGCCAAGGGCTTTTGCTTTGAAACTTTGCGCACCCACCCTGCCTACCAGGGCTGGATCGCCCAGCACAAGGGCTAGCCGACGTCATGGACGCGTTGATCGAGCAATTTTCCCAGGCCCAAAGCTGGCTGTTTGAGGCGCTGGTGCAACCGGCCATGTTTGGGCTGGGCTTGGCCGGATTTTTGGACCAGGGCTATGCGGGCACCGGCTGGTTTTTGGTGGGCCTCTTGCAACTGCTGGTGATTCTGCTGGTGATCGGGCCCCTGGAGCGCTGGCGCCCGGTGGAAGCGGTGACCGACGGCGCCACCGTGCGCACGGACGTGCTGTACACGCTGATCCACCGCCTGGGTTTGTTCCGCCTGGTGCTGTTTTTTACGCTGGACCCGGTGGTGGACAGCGCCATGGGCGTGCTGCGGGTTCACGGCCTGCACACGCTGCAGCTCGACGACTTGTGGCCCGGTGTGAGCGACAGTCCGTGGGTGAGCATGCTGATTTACCTGGTGGTATTTGATTTTCTGAACTACTGGTTTCACCGCGCACAACACCAATTTGACTGGTGGTGGCAGTTGCACGCGCTGCACCACGCCCAACGCCAGATGACCATGTGGAGCGACAACCGCAACCACCTGCTCGACGACGTGCTGCGCGACCTGTTTCTCGCCGTGGCCGCGCTGGCCATTGGCGTGGCGCCGGGGCAGTTTGTCGCCTTGGTAGCCATCGCCCAGCTGAGCGAAAGCCTGCAGCATGCCAATTTGCGGGTGTGGTTTGGGTCGTGGGGCGAACGCTTGTTGGTGAGCCCGCGCTTTCACCGACTGCACCACGGCATTGGCATTGGCCATGAGAGCCACCCTGCGGGCCAGATCAACGCGCCAGGGGTTTTGCGCGCAGCGCCTGCGGTGCTGGGCGGACACAACTTTGGCGTGCTGTTTCCTTGGTGGGACATGCTCTTTGGCACCGCCGATTTCACCGTGCAGTTCGCGCCCACCGGCGTGCGCAACCAGGTGGAGCAGGGCGTGGACTACGGGCGCGGTTTTTGGTCGCAGCAGTGGCGCGGGCTGCAGCGCCTGTGGGTGCGGCCATGAGTCTGCTGGTGTCCTCGTTTTGGCGGGCAGCAGCCTATTGCCTGCACCCGCGCGTCATCTGGCTTTCGTTGGTGCCGGTGCTGCTGCTAATGGGCAGCAGCGCGGCCCTGGCGCACTTTTATTGGCACGATGCCATTGGCGCGCTGGGCGCATTTTTGGAGTCGTCGGTGGTGATCAGCACGGTGTGGGCCTGGCTGGACGCTGTGGGCCTGGGTGGCACCAAGAGCATGCTCGCGCCCCTGTTGCTGATTGTGGTGGTGACACCTGTGATGGTGGTGTCCACGTTGCTCTTGGTGTCGCTGCTGATGACGCCAGCGCTGGTCCAATTGGTGGCGCAGCGGCGCTTTTCCGGGCTCGCCCGACTGCACGGCGCCTCGTTTTTTGCCAGTGCCAGCTCGGCACTGGGCGCGTCCTTGCTGGCGTTGGTGGCCATGGTGGTGTCCATTCCGATGTGGATCGTTCCGCCCCTGGTGCTGGTGCTGCCGCCCCTGATTTGGGGCTGGCTCACGGGGCGGGTGATGGCCTTTGACGCGCTGGCGGCGCATGCCAGTGCCGACGAGCGGCGCAGCCTGCTGCAAATCCATCGCACGAGCCTGTTGGCCATGGGCCTGGTGGTGGGTTTGCTGGGCGCAGCGCCCAGTTTGCTGTGGTCGGTGGGGCTGATGGCCATCGCCATGGCACCGCTGCTGGTGCCCTTGTCGATTTGGGTTTACACCCTGATCTTTGTATTTTCATCACTCTGGTTTGTGCATTTTTGCCTGGGTGCGCTCCAAGCGATGCGCGATGCCAGCGCGTCGGCCGCGGATGCCGGCGTGGTCCTTGATGCGCAGACCCCAAGCCCTGGACAAGCGCATGCCGCGCCGGGCGTACCCCTGGGAAAGTTATGAACTTTGGCCTGATCATCATTGGCGACGAAATTCTTTCCGGCAAGCGCGCCGACAAGCACCTGGCCCAAGCCATCCGCATTTTGGGCGCACGGGGGCTGCAGGTGACTTATGCCCACTATGTGGGCGACGACCCGCAGCGCATCACCTCCACGCTGGCCACCGCGTTTGCCAGTGGTGATGTGGTTTTTTCTTTTGGCGGCATTGGCGCCACGCCCGACGACCATACCCGCCAATGTGCGGCCCGTGCGCTCGGCTGCGAACTGCGACTCCATCCGCAAGCGCGCGACCTGATATGGGAGCGCATGCAAGACATCGCCACCGAGACCGGCCAGCCCTTTGAACCCGACCGCCCGGACAACCAGCACCGCCTGAACATGGGCATGTTTCCCGCAGGCGCGGCCATTATTCCCAACCCTTACAACAAGATTGCCGGGTTCAGCTGCCAAGGCGCGCAGGGTGGCGCGGTGCACTTTGTGCCGGGCTTTCCTGTGATGGCTTGGCCGATGGTGGAGTGGGTTCTTGACACGCACTACGCCCTATTCTTTAACCAGGCGGACTGGATGGAAAAGTCGGTGATCGTGATGGGCGCCATGGAAGCCACGCTCACGCCGCTGATGGAAGACATCGAACGTAGCCACGCGGTCAAGGTGTTCAGCCTGCCCAGCGTGGACCATCCGACCTATGGCCGCCATATCGAACTCGGTGTCAAGGGCGAGGCCCATGCAGTTGAGGCAGCCTATGCGGTCTTACAGCAGGGCCTGGCTGGCTTCGGATGTACTCTTGGCCCCGAAATAGTGCGCACCAACACTTAAACTGATCTTGATGGATTTTTCGCACCAATATTGTGCGTTAATTTGTCTGGGTCAGCGCTCGCCAGCCCTGTTTACCGCTGCTGCGCCAAAAAGCGCGCCGTCTCAGGGCAAAATGGGGGTGGATTGAGCAAATCTGTGCAGGCTTGCCTTTTGGCATAGAAGCTGCATGGAAATCCAGGCAACACTTTTTACAACCGTGCAACAGGAGTATTTGATGGCCAAGACCGTCGCAGATGTGATGAAGATGGTGAAAGACAACGAAGTCAAGTTTGTTGACTTCCGCTTCACCGATACCCGTGGTAAAGAGCAGCACGTCAGCGTGCCCATCTCTCATTTTGACGAAGACAAATTCACATCCGGCCACGCCTTTGACGGCTCGTCGATTGCCGGTTGGAAGGGCATTGAAGCTTCGGACATGCAACTCATGCCCGACCCGAACACCGCCAACATCGACCCCTTCTTCGAAGAAACCACCCTGTTTTTGAGCTGCGACGTGGTCGAGCCCAGCGACGGCAAGGCCTACGACCGCGACCCGCGTTCGATCGCCAAGCGCGCGGAAGCCTACCTCAAGGCCTCTGGCATTGGTGACACGGCCTACTTCGGCCCAGAGCCGGAATTCTTCATTTTTGATGACGTGCGCTGGAACACCGACATGTCGGGCACCTTTTTCAAGATCGACGAAGTCGAAGCGCCCTGGAATTCGGGCACCAAAATGGATGGCGGCAACAAAGGCCACCGTCCCACGGTCAAAGGCGGCTACTTCCCCGTGCCTCCTGTGGACAGCACGCAAGACATGCGCGCTGAAATGTCCCTGATTTTGGAATCCTTGGGCGTGCCCGTCGAGGTGTTCCACCATGAAGTGGCAGGCGCTGGCCAAAACGAAATCGGCACCCGCTTTAGCACCCTGGTGGAGCGCGCTGACTGGACCCAGATCCTGAAATACGTGGTGCAAAACGTCGCGCATTCATACGGCAAGACCGCCACTTTCATGCCCAAACCCATCGTTGGCGACAACGGATCAGGCATGCACGTGCACCAGTCGATCTGGAAAGACGGCAAAAACCTGTTTGCCGGCGACGGCTATGCCGGTTTGTCGGATTTCGCCCTGTATTACATCGGCGGCATCATCAAGCACGCGCGTGCCCTGAACGCCATCACCAACCCCGGTACCAACAGCTACAAGCGTCTGGTGCCAGGCTACGAGGCGCCGGTCAAATTGGCATACTCGTCGCGCAACCGCTCGGCATCAATCCGTATTCCGTTTGTGGCCAACCCCAAGGGTCGCCGCATCGAAGCACGTTTCCCCGATCCATTGATGAACCCCTACCTGGGCTTTGCGGCTCTGATGATGGCGGGCCTGGACGGCGTGGAAAACAAGATCCACCCCGGCGAAGCCGCTACCAAAGACCTGTACCACCTGCCACCCGAAGAGGACGCGTTGGTGCCAACCGTTTGCCACAGCCTGGACCAGGCGCTGGACTGCCTGAACGCGGACCGCGCCTTCCTGACCAAGGGCGGCGTGTTCACCGACAGCATGCTCGATGCCTATATCGAACTCAAAATGGGCGAAGTCACACGCTTGCGCATGTCGACCCACCCCATCGAGTTTGATATGTATTACTCGCTGTAATTGCCGGTCGTTTTGTGGATGGTTCCCCTTGTGCGCATCGCCCTGGGGTAGCATCAAGCCACAATGATCGCTAGAAAAAGACGGCTTTGGCCGTCTTTTTCTATTTCAGGAGCGCGTGCAATGGTGAGATTGACAGGGATGGTTCTGGTATTGGCCTTAGGGGGAACTGCGTTTTTGCAAGACCGCATTTACCGCTGCGGCAACGAGTACACCAATATGCCCCCGCCCGGTGGCATCGCAAAATGCACCTTGATCACGCAGGGCAATGTGACTGTGGTGCCCGCCGTGAAGTTGCCGCCTGGCAGCGGACAAGCGCCTTCGCTGCGATCGGATGTACAACGCAGCAAGGATGCGGATGCGCGGTTTATCTTGGAGTCCGAGTTAAAGAAAGCGCAGGCGCTCCAGGCGGAACTGCAAAAGGATTACAACAACGGCGAGCCCGAAAAAGTCGGGGTCGAAGCGCGCAATTACCAAAAGTACCTGGATCGGGTCGCTGAAATGAAAGCCAACCTCCAGCGCAATGAGGCAGATATCGCCAGCCTCAAGCGCGAGATCGCGCGCCTGAGCGCTGCACCGGTGCGCTGATATGTCAATGGAAACCACATTGAAGTTTCAACCCTTTGATCTGCTTGCCAGTCTGATTGCCGTGGTGCGCGCCGACACGGTCGTGGTGTTCTCCAACGCGGCGCTGGAAGACAGTCTGGGCATTTCGCGCCGCGCGATTGTGGGGTCGCGCTTGAACGATGTATTCAGTGACCCCAGCGCGTTGCGCGAAGCCATCCACGGTGCCACCAAAAATGCCTACGCCGCGATGCGCTACGACGCCTTTTTGCGCCGCGTTGGCATGGACTCCTTACCCGTGCATGTGATCGTGACCGACGCCGAAGACGGTCAGCATTTCGTAGTGGAGTTGGTGCCTCTTGAGCAGCAAACCCGACAGGACCGCGAGGAGCGGCTGGCCGAGCGCGCGCAGGCGAACAAGGAGCTGATCCGCAACCTCGCGCATGAAATCAAGAATCCACTGGGGGGAATTCGGGGTGCAGCGCAGTTGCTGGAAATGGAAATTGATTCCACTGAATTGACCGAATACACCCAGGTCATCATCCGCGAAGCCGACCGCTTGCAAGCCTTGGTGGACCGTTTGCTCGCGCCGCATCGCCGACCGCACATGGTGGGAGATGTCAACATCCATGAGGTGTGCGAACGTGTGCGTTCCTTGATCTTGGCGGAGTTTCCCAAGGGACTGCGGGTGGTACGTGACTACGACACCTCGATTCCCGAGTTTCGCGGTGATCGCGAGCAACTGATTCAGACCGTGCTCAACATCGCCCACAACGCTTGTCAGGCGCTGGCCGAGCGCATGGCCCAGGGCGATGCCTGCCTGACTTTCAGCACGCGGGTGGCACGGCAAATCACGTTCGGTAAAACCCGCTATCGGCTGGCACTGGAATTGCATGTCATAGACAACGGACCTGGCGTGCCAGATTCGATCAAGGAGCGCATCTTTTATCCCCTGGTGTCGGGGCGGGAGGGTGGCTCTGGGCTGGGGCTGACGCTGGCGCAAACCTTTGTGCAGCAACACCACGGACAGATCGAAGTCGATAGCGTGCCGGGCCGCACGGATTTCAAGATATTGATTCCGCTCCCTTAGTCGCCCAACCTGAAGAAAGCGCCCTTACATGAAACCGATTTGGATCGTAGACGATGACCAGTCCATCCGGTTCGTTCTGGAGAAGGCCTTGTTGCGCGAGCACCTGCCTACGCGCAGCTTTTCCAACCCGCGCGATGTGCTCGCTGCGCTGGAGGACGCCACCGACGAAGACGCGCCGCAAATCCTGGTGAGCGACATCCGTATGCCTGGCGGCTCGGGTCTGGATTTGCTGGAAAAGGTCAAAGCGCGCCACCCCGGCTTGCCGGTGATCATCATGACGGCGTTCTCAGACCTCGATAGCGCAGTCAGTGCATTTCAGGGCGGGGCTTTTGAATACCTGCCCAAGCCGTTTGACCTGCCCAAGGCGGTAGAGCTGATCCGCCGCGCGGTGCAAGAGAGCCAGCGCGAAGAAGTGGCCGAAGAACGCATGAGCGACACGCCTGAAATGCTGGGCCAGGCGCCGGCCATGCAAGACGTGTTTCGTGCCATCGGCCGCTTGAGCCAAAGCAACGTCACGGTGATGATCACCGGCGAGTCTGGTTCTGGCAAAGAATTGGTGGCGCGCGCTTTGCACAAGCACTCGCCGCGGGCGAACGGCCCGTTTGTGGCCATCAACACCGCAGCCATTCCCAAAGACTTGCTCGAGAGCGAACTGTTTGGCCACGAGCGCGGCGCTTTCACAGGTGCCCAGGCACAACGCCGGGGCCGTTTTGAGCAGGCGGACGAGGGCACGCTGTTTTTGGACGAAATTGGCGACATGCCGTTCGAGCTGCAAACCCGCTTGCTGCGTGTGCTCAGCGACGGGCATTTTTACCGCGTGGGAGGCCACAGCGCGGTCAAAACCAATGTGCGTGTGATTGCCGCGACCCACCAGGATTTAGAGCAGCGCGTCAAAGAGGGCGTGTTTCGCGAGGACTTGTACCACCGGCTTAACGTGATTCGTCTGCGCCTGCCCGCGCTGCGCGAGCGCCGCGAAGACATTCCCATGCTCACCCGGCACTTTTTGCAGCACAGCGCCAAGCAGCTGGGTGTCGAGCCCAAACGCATTGCCGACAGCGCGGTCTTGGCCCTGGAAAATTTCGCCTTCCCCGGCAACGTGCGTCAGTTAGAGAACATCTGCCACTGGCTGACCGTAATGGCCCCGGCGCAGGTGATTGAACCCAAGGACTTGCCACCGGAATTTGGCCTTGCGCGCGGCGCAGGCGCGCCTGACGCGGGCCTCGCGCCGGGCGGGCCGGGGGTTAGTTCCTTGTCAGCAGCGCTGATGCAAGCTCCGAGCGAAAGCGTCTTGGCAGACCTGGTGACGCCCGAAACTACGGATACCGATCTGGTGTGGCCGCATGACACCGGCGGCATTTCTGTTGGCACCAACCCCGGGCCTTTGACGGGCTGGGAGCTGGAGCTCGAAGACGAGGCACTGGGCTTGCTGCGCAGCGGGCACCCGGAAGTGTGGGACGTTTTGACCCGCCGTTTTGAAGCGCGCTTGATTCAGGCGGCGCTGACCAACACGCGGGGTCGGCGCATCGAAGCGGCGCAAAAACTGGGCATTGGCCGCAATACGATTACCCGCAAGATTCAGGAGTTGGGGCTGGAGAAAAAAATTCCGGCAGCAGCGGAGGAATAGCCTGCAGGCTCCAGCGCCGCGGGCGCCGCGGGCGCTGGGGCGCCTTACTTCACGTCGAATTTGGTAGCCCCGTCCCAGCCATCAGCAGGCGGCGTGTGTTGGTACTGCGCCACGCGGTGCGCAAACAGCGTGTACAGACCACGCGTGGGATGGGCGCTGCGCAGTGTGTCAAGCCGCTGCGCTGCTTGCGGCCAGTCGCACTGGCGGTAGGCGGCCAGCGCCGCATCCCATTGGGCCATTTCGTCCAGAAGCGCGGGCGAAAGTTCAGACGACAAACCCAAGGGCTCGAAAATGGCGACGGATCGGTCTTTGCCTTTGACGCGTACCCGGTCCACTTCGCGGCAGGTCCAAGCCGGAAGCAGGGCGCGCGTGTTTTCGCCGATCAGGATGTCCACGCCATAGACCTTGGTCAGGCCTTCCAGACGGGCGCCCAGGTTGACCGAGTCGCCCATGACGGTGTAGGCGCGGCGGATTTTGGAGCCCATGTCGCCTACCCGCATAGGCCCGGTGTTCAGGCCTACACCGATGCTCAGTTGCGGCCATCCCTTGCGCAGGAACTCCTGGTTTAAGGTCTGTGCAGCGCGCTGCATGGCCAGGGCGGCGCGCACCGCGTCCTGGGCATGACGCGCGTTGGGCACCGGCGCACCCCAAAAAGCCATGACGGCGTCGCCGATGTATTTGTCCAGCGTGCCCTGGTGGCCGTCGCGTATCACCTCGCTCATCGCGGTGAGGTAGGCGTTGATCAGTTCAGACAGCGCCTCGGGGCTCAAATGCTCAGAGATCGAGGTGAAATCCCGCACGTCGGCGAACAGCACCGTCAGTTCGCGTTCCACCGGCGCCATGGTGAAAGCCTCCGGGTCTTGGGCCATGATTTGCACCAGCTCAGGCGGAACGTAGTTGGCAAACAGCTCCGAAATCTGCCGCTTGCCGCGCGCTTCAATGAAAAACCCATAGGCCATCTGAAACCCAAACACCACGAGCAAGCAGGACAAGGGCGCGGCCATCGGGAGCATGAGTTGCTGTCCCATCAAGAGGCCCAGGTTCAGCGCAAGCGACGCAGCCAGCGCCGTCACCATGACGGCGATTACGTGGGCCGGCCGCAGGTAGACGCCCGCGGCCACCATCAGCAAACCGAATACCAATACCCCGAGCATCTCCGCACCTTGGGCGTAGGCGGGCTCGTGCACTACGCGTCCGTCGAGCATGGCGGTAATCAGATTGGCGTGCACCTCTACGCCAGGAAAACTCACCCCCGTGGGCGTGGTGACCAAATCGGAAAGACCGGCGGCCGAGGTGCCGATGAGCACCATGCGGTCTTTCAACTGCGCTGCAGGCACCCGTCCTTGCAGCACGTCCACCGCAGAGACGTAGGTAAAGCTGTGGGCGCCACCCCGAAACGGCACCAGCGCATTAAGCGCCTTGTCTACCGGCACGTTGATGCCCCCGACGTCGATGGCTTCAATCCGCCCTGTGGCTTGGCCATAGTCGGAAACCATGGCGCCGACCGTGGGTACTCCCGTCAAGGCTTGTACCACCGCCACCGAAAGCGCCGGGTAATAGCGCCCTTGGTGCTCAATCAGCAGGGGCACGCGCCGGGTCACGCCATCGGCGTCCCGCAAGGGGTTCAGGTGGCCCGCCGCTGCCGCATGCGTAGCAAGCTCGGGTAGCAAGCCCGAGTAGCCGGGGTAGGACTGTGCCTGCACCTGCTTTAGACCCCAGTCGGCGGCGTCCAGCCCCGGGGGCAGGGCGGTGGCGCTGGCAGGTGTGTCGTTGTGAAAGGCGTAACCCAGCACCACTGGGCCGGTTTGCATAGCCTGTGCGAATACATGGTCGAATGCCAGTTGAGGCCGCAGGTGCGCAAGCTGCGCGGCAAAGCCGGGAACGTCCTTGAGTTCGTGCTGCGCCAGTTTTTCGAGCACCTCCAGGCCAGAGGATGCGTCCTTTTCAGATAGCACCATGTCCAGTGCCACCAAAGACACGCCGTATTTTTGGAACAAGTCGCCCACCAATTGCGCAAGGCGGTCGCGCCGCCAGGGCCAGCGGCCCTCGCCGCCCTGGTCTTTTTCACGCAGGCTCTTTTCGTCAATGTCGACCACCACGATGCGGTCATCATGCGTGCGGGGCGCCACAGCGCGCACCCGCGCGTCGTACAGCAAGGCCTCAATGCGGGGTAACAAGGGCAGGCGCCAAAGGGCCGCAACATGGCCGGCAAACAGCGCCACCAGCACCATCCCGACCAGCACCCGCAGGCTGTGTTTGCGCATCGCGGCTGGCCTAGCGGCTGATCTCTTCTATCTTGATGGATACGCGGTTGCTGTCGCCGCGTGCGCTGCTCGAACTGATGGTGCTGTTCGACGGGACGCTCCACGGGCCGCGCCCACTGACCTCGGTCCACACGCCCAGGGGAATGTTCAGGCTGGTGGCTACCCGGTTGGCCTGGTTGGCGGACGAACTCCCACTTTTCGTTTGGGAGAAAAACTGCACCAAGGCGTTGTTGCCGTTTACCTTGACCAGCAACTCCAGCACGCTTTGGTTGACTGGGCGTGCCCCCGTTTGACCTGCCCGAGCTCCCGGCCCGTCGGCCATGGCGATGGATGCGGGCTCACCTTCGACGGCCTGCACCCGTTGCTCGGTGTTGCTGTCGCGGCTGCTGATGGACGTTGATCCATCGGCATCACCCTCGCCGTAGCGCACAGAAATGAGCAGCGACTTGGGCTTTTGCGGGCTGGCGTCAGCGCGCGGCGCGGCTGCGGCGGCCGTCATGAAGGCAGGAATGCGTGGCAGCACTTGTGGTTTGTCGCTACTGGCCAGGCCCATGAAGCCGGCCTCATCTTTGTTTAAGGTGACCTGGCCTGCCGGGCCTTCAAGCACGGTGCTGCCGACATAAACCCGGTTGTACGTGCCAGGCGCGGTGTTGGCCTGCGCGGCGGCTTGGGGCGAAAGGTAAGAGGCGTCGAACTCGGTGCCGCGAATCCCAATGGTGGCATTGGGCGTGCTGAGTTTGTAGTCTGCGGGCGCAGCCTTGCCAATGGCACCGGTGACCTGGCGCATGGTGCCGCTGATCAGGCGCAACGCCGCCTCGTTTTTGGCCGCGCCGTGTTGGTTCGACTGGTATCGCTCGATTTTGAAGCGCGAGTCTGGCCGTACCCAGATGATGGCGTCGTCAATCATGCGAATCTGAACATTGGAGTTTGCGGGGGTACTCACCGTGTCGCCTTCATACAGGTTGTCACCGCGCAGCGCGGGGCGGTCTTGGCCGGTGTTCTGTGTGATGCGTGCAGTGCCAATCAGCACTTGGACAGTGCCGGCGATGGCCCAGGCGGCTTGTCCAGAACACAGCGCAGCGGCGCAGAGCAGGAGGGGCAGCAGGTGCCGCAAGCAGGCGATGTACCGATGGTTAAGCGTCATGGTGGCAGCCTTCGATCTTGATAATATTTTGATTTTACAGGCCTACAAGTGTGTTAGTCACTTAAAACTACAGCTTCGACAAATTCATGGTGAAATCAGCGCGACGACACCTGCCCCACCCGGTGGCGGGCGTGTAGCGCTAGTGAACAGGCATCAATATGCGCCTAGGAGAATTTTCAATGAATGCGGTGGTTGCGAATCGAAAATACAAGTATGTCTATGTTCACCAGCGAGGCTGGAAAGTTCACTCTAACCGGGTGGCCAACATAGTAGAGCGCGCCATTCATATTGCGGAGCAATTTATCGACACCCAGAGTCCGGCGATTCAGTATGTTTGCCAAGAACAGATCAGAAAAACCACTTTTTCTTGGTTTGACACCTATGCCGGAGCAGGGCAGGCTATGGAAGACGAGCCCGAGCACTTTACGCCGGTATCGATAAATATTCTTGAGCGAAAACACACCAACTATTTGGGAAATAAGCTGAAATTGGCGCAGTCTTTTCAAGAGAAAAATATTAAGAGCCATATTCCTGTTACCCATTTTTCCACGGAAGAGGCGCTGGCCTACGGGGAAAGCGACAGGGTTTTATTTGTCAAAAACAGTGTTGGAACCCGGGGCGAAGGGGTCAGTTGCATACGCAGCAAGCAACTGCCAGAATTTGAACTTCCAAAAAATTATATTATTCAAGAGGCTGTATCCAACCTAATGCTTTTTGATGAAAGGAAAATGGTATTAAGATACTATATTCTTATATACAATAAATGTATTTACATTCAACGCAAGGGTGTGGCGATTGTGCATGGTCCTAAGTACGATGCCGATTCAATTGACTACAAGGTACAGGTTCAGCACAACGGACCGGACGTGGTGAAGGACTCATACCCTTTGTCTGATTTACCCCAATACGGCTATTTTTTCAATAAAATTATTGAGGCCACCAAGGCGATTTCGCCAGTCTTTGAAAAAGCAAGGCAGCAGTCTTCCTTGTTTCGATTCATACTGATTGGAGCCGATGGTCTTCCCTGTACGGACGACTGTGTCCGTGTTCTTGAATTTAATACCTATCCCAATATGGTAAATAATAAACAGGAAGACCCCGTATACGCTCCTGTGTTATCAAGCGTGCTGTTGCTAACGGTAGCCGGTATTAATGACAATTCGTGGGTCAAGCTTGAGTAAGCAGGGGCGGGCATGCAGGGCTCAGGCGTGCTGGGCCATTCTGTGAATCAAAGCTAAAAAATAGAGTTTCCGCCCAAAGTTTGATCGAATTTTGCGTTTATGGTGTATTTTGCAATAAAATTTATCATAATCAATATATCTTGAATATGCTACCTCCTGCACGCCCACACCGCTGCTTGTTTATTCGTCTGTAGCCAGGACAGTGCCGTGCCTCGCCCACAAGATCCACCCGCTGGCAGTTTCCGTGAACTATCGCTAGACGACTTGGAAGGCATCGTGGGCGGTGCCAAAAGGGGCGATAGTCAACCGAGCCCGGGACATCAGGAAGAAGCCGCCTACGACGCAAGCTGGCTGCTTCATGTGGATGCCTTATCCCAGGCCCAGGTGTCGGCGATTCCCCTGGCTGAATTTGGCAAACTCACTGGTGACCAGTTGGCCACCTTCAGTGCCCTTCAGCTGCACGATGTGTCTGGCGCCCAGCTCAACACCTTGTCCGAGTCGCAGCTGCATTCCATTGGCACCGATATCTCTGGCGTATCTGCAGCGGCGCTCAGCGCAGTCGTCCATTTCTCTTACCTGACGGACCAGCAGCTTGGCGCCTTGACTTCAACGCAGCTTGCCGCGGTTACTGCCCTTCAGGTTGATACGCTGTCGGCTGGGCAAGTCAACGCCTTAGGCGTACATATTGCCGACCTGAGTTCGCCCGCCCTGGCCAGTCTGGATGCTGTGCAGATTGCGGGCGCTTCGCTTTCGTCCTTGGCGAGCGCGCAGCTCAGCGCTTTGACTGCAGTGCAACTGGGTGGAGTTACTTCGAGCCAGATTGGAACCTTGAATGCGGCGCAGGTCGGTTATCTGGGCACGGATATCGCCGGCCTGTCCGAGTCAGCCCTGGGTGCATTGACGTCCACGCAAGTTGGCGGGATATCTTCCAGCCAGATCGGCGCTTTGAACGCATCGCAGCTCGGCTACCTGGGCACGGATATTTCTGGGCTTTCTGCGGCAGCACTGGGTGCATTGACCTCGACGCAGTTGGGTGGCTTGGGCACGGAGCAGGTCAGCGCGCTGAGCGCTGCACAAGTGGGCTGCCTTGGAACAGATATTTCGGGGTTATCGCAGGCGGCGTTTCAGGCCTTGAACGCTACGCAAATCGGCGCACTGACATCCAACCAGATGGGTGCACTGAGTGCAGCCCAAATAGGCTACCTTGGCACCGATATTTCTGGACTGTCGCAGTCAGCCATTGGCGCATTGACCGCATTACAAGTGGATGCGATGTCGGTCGCACAGATCGCCGCTTTGGGACCGGGCGTGGCCGCGATGGCGACGCCGGCCTTGGCCAGTTTGGATGCTTTGCAGATCGCTGCGGCTTCGCTCTCAGCGCTTAACAGCCAGCAACTCGGTGCGTTGACGGTTGCGCAACTCGCAGCGGTGACGTCTAGTCAGATCAGTACTTTGACATCGTCGCAGGTCGGATACCTGGGCTCCGACATTTCCGCCCTGTCCCCTTTCGCACTGGGCGCCTTGACTGCGCTTCAAGTGGACGGCCTGTCAGCCAGCCAGCTGACCGCCTTGGGCGCGGGGGTCGCGAGCTTCAACGCGCAAGCCTTGGCAAGCTTGAGCGCCACACAGATTGCAGGCGCCTCCATCTCAACGCTGTCGAGCGCGCAACTGGCGTCGTTAACTGCGCTGCAATTGGGTGGTGTGAATTCCAACCAGATTGGCACCTTGACTGCAGCCCAAATAGGCTACCTTGGCACCGATGTTTCTGGACTGTCGCAGTCAGCGATTGGCGCATTGACTGCGTTGCAGGTGGATGCGATGTCGGTCAATCAAATTGCGGCTTTGGGCGATGGTGTTGCGGAGTTGAGTACGCTGGCCTTGGCCAGCTTGGACTCCCTGCAGGTCGCAGCGGCCTCTCTTTCTTCAATGGGAAGTCAGCAACTGGGCGCCTTGACCGCCGCGCAGCTCGGCGCCGTGACCGCTGGCCAAATCGCCACACTCAGCGCCGCGCAAATAGGCTACCTGGGAAGTGACATCTCCGGCTTGCCCCAATCCGCCCTTAGCGCATTCAGCGCAACGCAAGTTGACGGCTTGTCCGCCAGTCAGGTCACGGCAATGGGCGCGGGCCTTGCGGCGTTGAGCGCGCAAGCCTTGGCCAGTTTGAACGCGTCACAGATTGCGGGTGCCGCCATCTCAACGCTGTCGAACGCGCAATTGGCGTCGTTAACCGCGGCGCAAATCGGTGGCCTGGGTTCCGGCCAAATTGGCACCTTGAGCGCAGCCCAATTGGGTGCCTTGGGGACGGATATCGCGGGATTGTCATCGTCGGCGATCGGTGCTTTAACGGCCTCGCAGATAGGCGGCCTGACGAGCGAACAGGCGAGCGCCTTGAGCGCATCCCAAGTGGCTTGCCTTGGAAGCGATGTGTCTGGGCTTTCCCAATCCGCTCTCGTGGCGCTTTCCGTCACGCAAGTAGGCGGGCTGACAAGCGATCAAATCGGCGCATTGAGTCCAGCGCAGGTTGGGTTCATCGGGAACGACATAGCCGGCCTGTCAAAGTCCGCAGTGGGGGCTTTGTCTGCACTACAAGTCGATGCTTTATCGGTAAGCCAAGTGGCGGCCCTAGGCGCCCAGGTGGCGAACATGACTGATCGGGCACTCAGCAGTTTGAACGCGTCACAGATTGCAGCAATTACCCCGCTGGGGCAGAAAGCGCTAAGCGCTGGTCAAGCCAAGTTGCTGGGCTTGGGCGGCAATTCCGCCAAAGGTGAGGGCGCGGATGAGCATGAAGCTGACGAGCATGGGCATGAGCACGATGATGATGATGAGGATGAGGATGAGGATGAGGATGGGGATGAACGCGGCGACCATGAAGGGGATGAGGATGGCGATGGCGATAGAACCCACCATGAAGAACCCCAACCTGCACCGGAAAGAGATACCGAACCCGAGCCAGAGCCAGAGCCAGAGCCAGAGCCAGAGGTAGAGGTAGAGGTAGAGGTAGAGCCTATGCCGGAAGCAGATCCGGAGTCAGAGGCTGACCCTGAAATTGATCCCCAACCAGAAACTGAGCCTGAACCTGAGTTGGAGCCAGAAGCCGGGCCTGAGCCTGAGCTGGAAGTAGATCTCGAACCTGAGCCCGAGCTCGAGCCAGCGGATGAGCTGGAGCCCGGGGTCGAGCCGGAACCGGAACTTGAGGCGGAAGTAAATCCTGAGCCTGAGGCAGAACGTGAAATCGAGCCTGAGCTTAAGCCAGAGCCCGAGGTCGAACCCGAGCCAGAACTTGAGGCTAAGCCCGAGTCGGAAGTAAATCCCGAGCCTGAGGCGGCACCTGAAATCGAGCCAGAGCCTGACCCAGAAATTGAACCAGAAGCTGAGACTGAGCCGGAGGTAGATCTGGTG